>CAUAGV010000118.1 GCA_958428675.1 uncultured Collinsella sp. | reverse complement strand
CGTTGACGCGCTCGGTCGGGCTCTCATCGAAGCGGGCGAAGTAGCGACCCAGCATCATAAAGTCGGCACCCATAGCAAGGGCGAGCGTCATGTGGTAGTCGTATACGATACCGCCGTCGGAGCACACGGGCACGTAAACACCGGTCTCCTCGTAGTACTCGTCACGGGCGCGGCAGACGTCGATCAGCGCGGTGGCCTGGCCACGACCGATACCCTTGGTCTCGCGAGTGATGCAGATGGAACCGCCGCCGATACCGACCTTGATGAAGTCGGCACCGCAGTCGGCCAAGAAGCGGAAGCCCTCGGCGTCGACGACGTTACCGGCACCGACCTTGACGTCCTCGCCGTAGTTGGCGCGAATCCACTCGATGGTGCGCTTCTGCCACTCACTGAAGCCCTCGGAGGAGTCGATGCACAGGACATCGGCGCCAGCCTCGATGAGCAGCGGCACGCGCTCGGCATAGTCGCGGGTGTTGATACCGGCGCCGACCATATAGCGCTTGTCGTTATCGAGCAGCTCGTTGGGGTTGGTCTTGTGGCTGTCGTAGTCCTTGCGGAAGACGATGCCCATAAGGTGATCGTTGTCGTCGACGATCGGCAGGGCGCTGTTGAGCTTGTTGTCCCAAATGACGTCGTTGGCAACCTTGAGGCTGATGTTCTTGTCGCCCACGATGAGCTGCTCACGCGGGGTCATGAACTCGGAAACCTTCTTCTGGTGGTCATCGCGGCTGGGGCGATAGTCACGGCTGGTGACGATGCCCAGGAGCTTGCCCTTGGGAGTGCCGTCGTCGGTGACCGGCATGGTGGAGTGGCCGGTCTTCTCCTTGAGCTCGATGACCTGTTCCATGGTCATGTCGGGGGTCAGCGTGGAATCGGACTGAACAAAGCCGGCCTTGTGATCCTTGACGGCCTTGACCATGGCGGCCTCGGACTCGGGGGTCTGAGAACCGTAAATGAAGGACAGGCCACCCTCGGTAGCGAGCGCGACACCCATGTCGACGCCCGAGACGGACTGCATGATGGCGGAAACCATGGGGATGTTCAGGGTGATTGCCGGCTTCTCACCGCGCTTAAAGCGGGTTAGCGGCGTCTTAAGAGAGACGTTGTTGGGGATGCACTGCGAGGACGAATAGCCAGGAACCAGCAGATACTCCGAAAACGTGTGGGACTCACCGGGAAAGAACGTAGCCATGTTTCTCCTTTTTCCATGCGACCGGTCGGCTGCAGGCCTCATAGGACCCAGCCCAACCTTGGGCGCCCAATACTGGGGAAGTATCTTAACGCACTTTGACTGCTACAATGCATGATTTAAGAAGAGCACACGAGGGTTTGACGCAGGCTTTGCGTTTACCCAGCAAACACTTTAGCGGGGAGATGCGGAGCACATGGAGTACAAGACGACGGCAAAGTTGGTCATTCAAGCGTGCGACAAAGACCTGCCGGGCGTCTTCGGCCACGGCTGCGTCTTGTTGCTGCAAGGTATCGCCCGCGAGCACTCGCTCAACCGTGCCGCCAAGAGCATGGGTATGGCGTATTCCAAGGCCTGGCGCATCGTAAACGAGGCCGAAGGTCAGCTGGGCTGCAAACTCATCGAGCGCGACGGCGCCCGCGGATCCACCCTCACCCCCGCCGGCGAGCGTGCCATAGCGGTCTACGAGGAGCTGCAGACCGACATCAACAACGTCATCGCCACCAAAGCCAACGACCTCATCGCCAGCATCAATGCAGAGTAGTCCTTTTAGGCGGTTTTTAGCCCACAGCGCCCTCGGGTTGAGGCTCGCGCCACAAAACGGGCCCATCTACTACGTTTAGTTGAATACCCACGGCCATACCGGACATTATGAAAAGAAACCGCTGGTAAACAGCTTGGTAATTTTCAAAATAGGCGGGTGTGGTCGAACCCTATTGCTTAAACGTAGTAAATAGGCCGTTTTCGTGACACAGACCCCGATTAGCTACTTGCGAAGGGCGTTATCGAGAGTGGCAGCCACCTGCAGGGGATCGTCGGTACCGGCGAAGAGGCGGGTGGTACTCCCCTGCTTGCCGCGTGGAGCCGAAAGGCGCGTCGTTGCGCCGCCGGCGGGCGATGTGCGAAACTCCCCCGGCAAAGCATCGAAGAGATCACCCGCGCTACGCTCGATAAGGTCAAACTCAACTGCGGGGCCAAAGCCGTGCTCGAGGATTCCCGTTGCAACCGCATGGTCGGGATGCGAGGTCAGCCCGGGATAGCGCACGTTGCGTACCATCTCGTTGGCGGCCAGATACTCGGCCAGCGCACGGGCGCGGTCGAAGTGGGCCTGCATGCGAGCGTCGAGCGAAGACAGCCCCCGCTCCAGCATGCAAGTCTCATTAACAGAAAGGTCGAGTGCAGACGCACCGCAATCCGCAAGAAGCGCATGCGCACACTCGGCGGCGGCATCCACGCGATGGCGCTTAAGCTGCGAGCGCGCCACCGAAGCGGCGACGAGCTTGCGCGGCGCAACGCCGGCACACACGCGGTCGAGCGCCTCGAGCGAAAGCACGGCGCCCAGACGCAGCGGGTTGCACCCAAAGACGCCCGACACAGTGTTATCAACCACGAGCAGCGCATGCGCCTCGCGAGCCGCGCGGCCCAGAGCGCGAAGGTCGGGCACACGCAGGCCAAACCCGCCGATGGAGTTGACAAACCACCACAGGTGCGGCCCCTCGGCATCAAACGAAGCATCAAAGCCCTCGGACGCAGCAGCAAACGCCGCAGCCGCGGGCTCCCCCACCAGCGCAACATCGCAGCCATCAAAGCCGCAGGCAAACGCATCGGCAAAGTCGTCCGCAAAGGTCACCAAGCGATCGCCGGGCTGCACAATCCCCAGCATCGACAGCGCCGCCGGCACATGCGAGGCCGCAACAAGGCACGTTTCACGTGCGCCGGCCCTTACGGCCCAGGTCTCTTCAAGCTGCTGCACATCCACGCGACACCGCCCCTTAAATAAAACTGAACCAAACTAGCCGTGATATTCGCCGTTGTATTGGATCAACGTTAGATCTTCCACGCCGTCGAGCGCGCGAATCGCATCGGCGTAGGGCATATCCACACCGTCCGAGAACACCTCGACGGCCATCTCGACCTTGTCACCGCGCATCGTCTTGGACTTGACGGAAAACTTGGTGCGCCCAAATGCACGCACGATATCATCGCCGGTGGTCTGCCCCGTGTAGTGGATGACCATCATGTACACGCGCGCCTTGTCCTGGTGGCTCGCAAAGCCGGCGATCATCACCACGATCACCACGGCCGTGAGCCCCACGAGCGCATACATGCCGGCGCCGGCCGTAATGCCCGTCGTAATGGCCCAAAACAGATACAGCAGGTCGAGCGGGTCCTTGACCGCCGTACGGTAACGAACGATGGACAGAGCACCGACCATACCGAGCGAGATGACCACGTTTGTCGAGATCGCGAGCGTGACCATGCAGGTGAGCACGCACATGCCTACAAGCGTCACGGCAAAACTGCGCGAATAGACCACGCCAGTAAAAAAGCGCTTGTACACGTAGTAGATCAGGATGCCCATGGCGAGCGCCACGAGCAGCGACTGGCCAATCTTGGCAGGGTCGACCTGACCAAACGCCTCCAAGACGGAGTTCTTAAAAAAGTCCCTGGTGCTCATGGTTTAAATATCCCCTCGGTTCCCAAAATCCGATTCCCAGTAGTTAAAACCGCGCAGGTAGGCGGTCTTGTCATAACACAGGCAGTACTTAGAAACCGCCGTGAGTTCGGCCGCACCCGGCGGCACCATATCGCGCACCAGCTGCGGACAAAACTCGGTAAACTTGACCTCCATCACAAGCTTGCCGGGCTCCAGCACGGGTAACGCGGGCAACGTCGCGTCAAAGATGTCAAAGCTCCCCACCGCCGCACGCACGTTGCTATCAAAGGTAATGCGCACGGTACCCTCGTCCATCACCCACGGCTCGCGCTCGTAGTCCACGATGGTCCGCGGGCGCATCATATTGCAGATGCACTCGATGTAGAACTCGCGACAGAGCGGATAGGGGCTCCTCAGCAAAAAGTCGTAGTCGCCAGCAAGGATCTGCTCAAACTCGCCGCGCGTGAGCGGCGCGTCCTCCTTGTAGATCCAGCTACCGTACTTCTTTTTGCGCTCGAGCTTAATCACCTTGTCGCTGCCGTTATAGATGCGCAAGCGATACTTTTTGCGCATGAGAATACCGGCGTCTTTTTCCTCGTAGGCCGAGTTGCAGTAGTCGTCAAAGTACAGGCTGCGAATGGTGTAACCACCCGCCCGCGCATACTTATCCAGTTTAAACACCGGCGCCATGCGACAGGCAAGCGCGGCGTGCTCGCCCTCGTTAATGAGATATTTGAGCTCGTGGCGGTAACGCTCCTGCGTGGCACGCGCGGGAGGTGCCGCCAGGCGCTCAAGCAGCGCGCTAGCCCTCCTCATACGTATCCTCCACGACCTTACCGCCGTCCTGCACGTAAAAACACTTCATGCCGTAGTGCTTGCCGTCGTCGGTCACATAGTAGTCAAACGCATCCTGCGTATAGCCGTCTGAGTTGGTGGCACGCACGCGCACAAAATACTGGCCGGCATCGGGTGCATCGCAGGTCACCTCGGGCAGCAGCACGTCCTCGGCCTTAAAAAGTACGTCCTTGATGGCATAGTCGCGCGCCAGCTCCACGGTATAGCGAATGTCACGCGCCTTAAAGTCGTAGGACGCATCCCAGTTAATGCGCAGCTTACCGTTATCGATCTGCGGCACGCCAATGTAGAACGGCATGGGCTTTTTATAGCTCTCGCGAAAGCTCTTGTAGTTCTCCTCGATCTCGGAGGGAATCGCCGTGGCAATCTGCTCGTATTGGTCCTTGGTGACAGGCAGGTTGTCGATATCGGGCAAAGCAAAGACCAGCGACTCGGTAACCTCACGATAATGTTTAATCATCTTGCTCAGGCGCGCCTCGGTCATATACGAGCGCAGGTCCTTTACGGCGCGGTCGAGCTCGCTGCGGAACGATTTGCTGCGCAGCGCACGATTGAATAGCACGTTGCCCCAGTAGTTGCTTGCGCCGCGCTCCCAGCTCGCGTAGTCCGAAAACCCCTTCAGGCTCAGCTCAAGCTTGCGTAGCATACCGTCGTTATCCCAATCGAGGATGTACCACGTATTGGAGTTGAGCGGGCTGTACAGATAGCAGTTGCGGTTCTGCGTATCGCAGTTGCCCGTCAGAATCTGAAACGCCAGCCAATAGACCAGGTTCTCGGTATCAAAGTAGGTGTCGAGCACGTCATCGATCTTTTGCGATTCGTCGTTGAGGGCGTCGAGCATCTCGATGAGCTTGGTGTGGTCCGAATCGCCCTTAATCTCGAGCATGCCCTCGAAGTTTGCCTGGTTGTAGTCGGGATCATCGGCAAGCTTAATGGTGTCCTCGTAGCGATGGAAATCAAAGCTGTTCACCTTGTACAGGTGCCCGCTCTTATCCAGGCCATGCGCCTTAAGCGCCGTCTTGTTGAGCTGCTCCACCTGTGTAAACAGGCCGTAGTCCTCAAAGGTATCGTTGGACTTTTCGGTTTGGTCGCACACCCACAGATGCACAAACTGCGTGCGCAGGCCCATCATCTGGGGAATTCCGCGGATAAGGTCATAGGCCATCTTGTTGCGAAAACGCATACCCTCGCCCATGTGCTTGTTGAGCGCAATCGCACGCTGCTGGCGCCAGGTACCTTTTCCTTTTTTGAGC
>CAUAGV010000117.1 GCA_958428675.1 uncultured Collinsella sp. | reverse complement strand
TTTTAGTTAGGGCTGTCGTCTATGACCCGCTCCGGTTAATTCGCACGCTTGCGGATAAGCACGGCCCCCATAACGGCCAGAACTCCAGCCACCGTCAGAAGCGCCACGGTCACCACAGACGAATCACCGGTCTTGGCAAGCCCTCCCTTGGTCGCCTTCTTGGCGGTATCGGTCTTGACGTCCGTCTTCACATCCGTCTTCTGACCGGGCTTCTGCCCAGGCTCCTCCTGCGCAGCCTGCGTCACGGTCACCGTCGCTTCATCGGACGTGGAAACCAGCCCGGCAGCACTCGTCACCTCAACGCGATACACCTTTGAACCGACCTCGGTCGTCGCGGCGACGTACTCAGCCGCCGTCGCCCCGTCGATGGCAGAGAAGTTACCGTCCTCGCCCTTGACGAACCACTGGTAGGTAAGCTGGGCATCCGAGCCATCCACGCTGTCATCAACCGTCGCGGCAACGCTCAGCTTGGCCTCAGCGCCCTGAGCACACGTTACCGACTGCGGCTGAGCCGTGATGCTGGGAGCAACAAAAGCGGACGCGTACATAATCGGGGTCCGGGAGGTTCCATTCTCGGCGTCATAGTCGCTCGGCATAAACGCACTCGAGGTATCTCCCGCATTC
This sequence comes from uncultured Collinsella sp., assembly GCA_958428675.1. Classification (GTDB taxonomy): domain Bacteria; phylum Actinomycetota; class Coriobacteriia; order Coriobacteriales; family Coriobacteriaceae; genus Collinsella. The sequence continues at coordinate 5,129 of CAUAGV010000117.1, read as the reverse complement.
ACATAGGCGCGCATCTCATCGAGAAGCTTGGCCGCCTTGTTGTAGACCTGTTCGCTCACTGCGGCAAACGCCTTGTTGGCAAGGTCCGTGCGCTGATCGGCAGGGGTTGCCTGCATCAACCCGTCAACAACGTCCTGCTGGGCGATAACCTGCTTCTGAAGGACATCGAGGTAGGCGCGCACGTTCTCACCCATCGAGACACGGTTGTTGTAGGCGAGCGTGTTGATGTCCATGAAGACGTAGTCGAGGTTCTTGCCGTCCTTTTCGACCAAAGCCTGCGCGACGTCGTCCTTGCGTCCTGTATAAGTGCCGTCCACCGTGTTCCACGCCGGGAAGTAGTCAGCCGGAACTTCCGTCAACAGCGCAGAGTAGCTGGGCAGGTACACGCTGAACTCGCAACGCGAAAGCGCTTCCCACTGAATCGTGGCGATATCACTGGAAAGGCCGGACCGAATCTGGAAGATATTGCTCTCGGTCGTCCGGTTGTTGCCGATGGCATACAGGGCACTGTTGAGATTGGCGTTGAGGCTGTCATCCTGCTCACCGCGGGCAGCGAGGGAACGCAACGCCGTGAACGTATCGGATTTGATGCCCGGCGTAAACGTCAGCTGCGGGTCGATGAGCGAGGTGACGCGACCCTGTTCATCAACGGTATAGTCCGTCTGAGGCGCAAGGGCAGCACCGAAGTAAGCACGTCCCTGGGCCAGGCGCGTATTCTGCGACGAACCCGAATTCTCCTTGCCATACGTCTTGAAGATGTTCGGCGTGCCGTCGTCATAGGTTACGAGAACGCCGTTGGACTCGGGCAGCGTCACGATATCGGCCGAGTGCAGGCACTGACTCGCATCGTCAAGATCGACCTTATACTGCAGGCCGCCGATGTTGGGATTAACGGACGCCACGTCGTCGCCCATCTTGACGGCAATCCACTGATGGCCCGAAAGCTGAGCGAAAATCCAGGTCTCGGTATTGTCGGCAATGACGATCTGGTTGCAGTCCTGAGAGCCATACTGATCGATGATGGCACCGAGCTTCTCCACGCCGTCGCGCGCCGTGGACGAAACGCTCAACAGGTAGTCGGCCAGGTTATACTCGCCGATGCCCGTGTCGACACGAGGGTCGATAGCATCGATTCCGTCGTTGTAATCCGTTGTGAGCGTCGCGGAAACGGAGACGCCGTGCTCGTTGGTGCCGGCCTCGGAATACACGCGGGACGCTGCCTCGTCGTCCTGGGCATCCCACGCATCGGGATTGTCACGAACATAGGTGTAACGATACGAGCGACCCTGATAGGTGTACTCAAAGCCGGTCCCCGGCACAGAATCGTTCTCGAAAGAACGGAAGACAGGGTTGTCGATCGGCTGCTGCACGCCAAAGGTCTTGCAGTAGCGAGGTGAATAGTCCTCGGCGCGGCCGACATAGGTATCGCCCGTCGTTGTCTGGTTCTTACCGATGTAAACCTGCGTGCAGGCGAGCGCGGGCGCGGGCATGGCAAGCACAAGCGCCGCGACTATGCCCCCCCTAAACGCCTTCTTAGCAAAAGCCGGTAACCTCATACGTTCTCCCCTCCACACGGAGCCCGAACTACCCACCAACAATATGCGTAATGAGAACACTTTAGCTGGGTAAATCGGATTGAATATGCAGTTATCAGCTTATCTTATGTGTTAAGGAAGTATGGACACGGCACTCGTAACAACCCGTGACCGGTCGTTTGCATCTGGCAGGCGGCATTCCCCGCAGGGTTGAACAGGCCGATAAGCCCCGTGCGCAAGATTGAGCGGGCCGAGTGTCCCCCGTGGGATTGAGGGGGCCAAATGTACCTGTTAGAGGCCATTTAAGCGTTTTAATGGGGACTTTTGGCCCCCTCAGTCCCACGAGGGACATTTGGCCCGCTCATGCCCGACTGGAACGGCACGCGCTATCATAGGTGCCGTTTTGATGATTCATCTTGATGGGAGCGTACCTATGGCAGCTTTTTCCACCGTGATCTTTGACCTTGACGGCACCATCCTCAACACGCTCGAGGACCTGGCGGCCGCTAGCAACCATACCTGCGAGACGCACGGCTGGCCTACGTTTGCCGTTGACGAATACCGCTATAAGGTGGGAAATGGCATGCTCAAGCTGGTTGAGCGCTTTATGCCCGCCGAGTACGCGGGCGACGGCCGTATGTTTGAGCAGACGCTTGCCGAATTTAGGGCCTATTACGGCGAGCACAAGGAGGACCACACCTCACCCTACGCCGGCACGATTGAGATGCTCGACCGTCTGCGCGCAGCGGGCGTTCAGCTTGCCGTGCTCACCAACAAGGATCATATTTCGGCAGCCCCGCTTATCGAGAAATACTTTGGCCCCGATCGCTTTGCGCTGGTACAGGGCCGTGTCGATGCGTTTCCGCCCAAGCCCGAAGCGCCCGTCACGCTGCATGTAATGAAGGAGCTGGGCGCCAATCCGGCGACCACGCTCTATGTGGGCGATTCGAATGTCGATGTTCTGACCGGTCACAACGCCGGCCTTAAGAGCGCCGGCGTCAGCTGGGGCTTCCGCGGCCGCGCAGAGCTCGAAGCAGCCGGCGCCGACTACGTGGTAGACACGCAGGAAGAGCTCACGGCGCTTATCTTGGGCGAGTAACGAAACCGCCGCTCAACGCGGCTGCGACAATTCTTCCGCGAGGAAAGCGCATCCCGTTTTGGAGCTCCAGAATGGGATGCGCTTTCCGTTTGAGGTGCGTCGGGGAAACGGCATCCCGTTTTGGAGCAATATTCCGGGTCGCACTTTCCGCAACCCGCCCCATCCGGAAACCGCGACCCACTATTCGGCCAAAAACCGGGTCGCATTTTCCCGAGCGTTCGCGATGCAACGCCGGCACAAGGAGTGTCCCCAACTGCCGGCAGAAAAGGAACGTCCCCAAGTGCCGCCCCAATGACTACCATGGCAACGCCGCAGGTAGAGGACGGACAGCGAGCGGGCACCAGAGCGAACAAATTGGCATGAAAAGAGGACGGCATAGACCTTCTGGTCATGCCGTCCTCTTTGAATGACAAGTTGTCGCTCTGGTGCCCGCGCAGCGTCGAGCAGTTACGCGGTTTGGCAAAACCGCGTAACCCCCTAGCTCATCATCGCATTCATCATCTCGTTGGTTGCGGAATCGTCGGCAGACCACTCGCCGTCGTCATTGCAGGAGTACTTGAAGGTGACCTTGGTGTCCTTGGTCTTAGCAGCCTTGGTCACATCCACCATAACCTGACCGGCCATCTTGTACAGCTCGTCATCGGAAGGCATCGAATCGAGCGCGGCGACCTTCTCCTGGTACTGGGTGGCAAAATCCTCAACGATCTGGTTCATGGACTTGCAGGTAATGGTGACCTCGGCAGTTGCGGTGCCCTTGTCCTCGTCGACCGTCACGTCGCCGATCTTGTAGTCAAAACCCTCGAGATAGCTCTTGGCGTACTCCTTGGGATCGATGCCCAGCTGCTCGAACTCGTCGCCCGAGGCCTCTTCCAGGCCGGCGAGGAAGTCGTCGCCGCCGTTCTTGACCTCGTCAAACTGCGTCGAAAGATCCTCGGTAATGAGTTCCTCAACCGAAGGACCTCCGCAGCCGGAAAGCACAACCACGCACGCGACCAGAACAGCCATCAGGGGCGCAAGCAGCAGCTTCTTCTTCATGACATTCCTCCCAACAAGCGGCACCACGCTTCCCGACGCGGTGCACGTCGTAACAATAAGGCCATACTAGCCGCTAACGAACACCCTCGGCAACGCGAAGGCGCGGTCGGTTCGTTTTAGCGTCCGAACGGTTTGCAAGCCCGCCCAACGTGCAATAAAACGCTTCCCCGCGGTGCAATAAAAAAGGTGGCCGGAAAACCCGACCACCTTTGCACATCCTTTGGATGCCGCAGTTTACTTGCGGACGACCTTAACGATGGCGTCACCGGCGGCGACAGCAGAGTCGGCCTCGACGGCGAGTTCGACATCGGCAAACTCGGCGGTGTTGGACACGGCCACCACGACGCAGTCCTTGTAACCGGCAGCGGCGATCTTGGCACGGTCGATCTTGAGCATGGGCTGGCCAGCCTTCACAACGTCGTCGGCCTTGACGAAGCCCTCGAAGCCATCGCCGTTCATGTTGACGGTATCGACGCCAACGTGCACCAGGACCTCGATGCCGCTATCGGACTGCAGACCCACGGCGTGGCCCATGGTGACGGTCACCTTGCCGTCGCAGGGAGCGTAAACCAGATCGTCCTCGGGCCACACGGCGCAGCCCTTGCCCAGAACCTCGCCACCAAAGACGGGATCGGGCACGTCGGCCATCTTGATGACCTTGCCCTTGACGGGTGAGCACAGCACGTCGGCGCCGGCAGAAGCAGAGATGGAGGCCGGAGCAGCGGCAGCCGCGGGCTCAGCCTTCTTCTTGAACATGTCAAACAGACCCATACGTTTTCTCCTCTTGATTAAGCGCAACGTTATGCGCATGCCTATGGTGATTATAGTGCCAAATGGTTCAAATGCTAAGGTGGGGACTCGAATCGCGAGCTCATCCCAACGCTTTTCCCCGGTGGCACTCATATTGTCGATTAATCCAGGCCCTCGGCACCGTTGGACTTGATGATCTTCTGGTAGGCGTAGAAGCTGTCCTTGCGGCGGCGCTCGTAGGTACCGGTGCCGTCGTCGTACTTATCGACGTGGATGAAGCCGTAGCGCTTGCGCATCTCGCCAGTGCCGGCGGACACCAGGTCGATGGGACCCCACCAAGTGTAGGCAATCAGGTCAACGCCGTCGGCGATGGCCTCGCCCATGGCCTTGATGTGGCTCTGCAGATAGGCGATACGGTACGGGTCGTGGATGGAGCCGTCCTCCTCGACCTCGTCGTAAGCGCCCATGCCGTTCTCGACCACCATCAGCGGAATCTCGTAGCGGGCGTAAATCTCGTTGAGGGCGATGCGCAGACCCAGCGGATCGATCTGCCAGCCCCAGTCGGTGGACTCCAGATAGGGATTCTTGCCGCCAAAGGTCATGTTGCCCTCGGTCATCTCGTGATCCTTGTGGGTGCCCACGGTGCCGGACATGTAGTAGCTAAAGGTGTAGAAATCGACCTTGCCGTCGGCGCTATCCTGCAGGTCACC
>CAUAGV010000116.1 GCA_958428675.1 uncultured Collinsella sp. | reverse complement strand
CCCGCCCAGTATCCGCGCGCCCGAGCCCACCAAAATCGCCCAGGTACCGCCGTCGCACACCAGGCGCAGCAGCGCCAAGGCAACAGCGCCCGGCCCCGGCAAGATCAGCGGCTGCGCCACCAGCGCCGCCACCAGCATCCACACGGCAAGCCAAAAGGCGGCGACGGCACCTGCTGCCGCCACCGCCTTCATACGCTCTGTCATTTGTCGAGCAAACGCACGCACGGGCTACTCCATGTAGTAGAAATCGTCAGCCGGGAGCTTGCCGCCCACGGCGCTCGCATCCGCATCGGCCAGCACCTGCAGGTACCCACCGAGCGTCGCCTTCATATCTTTCCCCGTCTGGCAGACAAGCATGCACCCGGGAATCGCCTTCTCGGCGATCTTGGCGTTGTCCACGATGCCGGCATCGACCACAGCCTGCGCCCAGTCTGCCGGCGCCGCATTGACGGCTTTCACGCTCGCCTCATGGCAGCGCAAGAATTCCGCCACGGCGTCGGGATGCTCCTCGGCAAAGGAACGGCGCACCACGGTCACGCCCGTCAGCAGGCGCGAGCCCGTGTCACCTGCCAGCTCATCCCACACATCGGTCAGACTTACCGGAGCCGACAGCTTGCCTTCGCTCTTGGCGATGGCGGCGGTCTTGAACGGCTCGGGCAGCACGCCCACAGCAGACGGATCGGCAAGCAGGGCCGACAGCACCTCGGTGGGCTCGCTCTTAAACTCGAGCGTCACCTGGCCGGTCAGGCCCGCGCGCTCCAGCAGGTAGTTCATGACGTACTCCGGCGTGGTGCCCTTGCCCGTCATATAGACGGTATGGCCCGCCAGATCGCCAAACGAGGCCACACTCGCATCGCCCGTCACAACGCTCAGCACGCCCAGCGTGTTGATGTCGATGACCTGCACCGCGCCCTCGGTCTTGTTGTAGAGCACGCTCGCCACGTTGGCGGGCACTAGGGCGATATCGACATCGCCCTGAATGACCTTGGGCACGATCTCGTCGGCTGCGGCGCTGATCGCAAAGTCGAACTCGTTATCCGTCTCGCCGCTCGCCGCCTGGTCCATAAACCTCACCAGACCGATCGACGTCGGGCCCTTGAGCGAGGCGACGTGCACCTCAACCGGCTCCGCAGCAGCACCGGCGCCGTCCGTGGCAGCCGAGCCCGCGGCGGACCCGGCACCGACAGCCCCGCCGCCACAGCCCGCGAGCGCAAGCGACAACGCGCCCACGGCGAGCGCCGAGGCAAACCCCCGGCGCGTCATCTCAACATCAAACGCGCGCATCGTTAGCACTTCCCCTCGTTAGGCATCGACCAGGCGTGATGGTCGGTATGCAGCAACTCCTCGGCCAGCGGCGAGAGCGGCGCGCCCAAAAACTCGCGGTAGCACGCCTGAACATCGGGGTTCTCGTGCGAGAAGCGAATGTCCGCAGCGGCATCCAGGCCCCACAGCACCTGGCCGCGCTCGGCCGCCAGCTCGCAGCCGTCGTGGATGGGCTGACCGCCGCCACCGACGCAGCCGCCCGGGCACGCCATGACCTCGACGAAGTCATAGCTCGCACGGCCGTCGCGAATCGCGTCGAGCAGGCGGGCGGCGTTACCCAGCCCGTGCGCCACGGCGACGCGCACCTTGGTGCCATCGATATCGGCGACGGCTTCTTTCCAGCCGTCCAGGCCGCGCACATCGGTAAAGAAGTCCGCATCGGGGTTCTTGCCCGTCACCAGGTAATATGCCGAGCGCACGGCGGCCTCCATCACGCCGCCCGTGGCGCCAAAGATCACACCCGCGCCCGTGCCAAAGCCCAGCGGCGTATCGAGCGGCTCCTCGGTAAGCGTGTCGACGCTCACGTGGCTCGCGCGAATCATGCGTACCATCTCGCGCACCGTCAGCGCAACGTCCACATCGGGCACGCCGCCCTCGCCCACCATGCTCGGCAGCGCACACTCGGCCTTCTTGGCCGTGCACGGCATCACGGACACCACGAACAGGCGCTCGGGCTCCACGCCCAACACCTTGGCGTAGTACGTCTTGGCAATGGAGCCGAACATCTGCTGCGGCGACTTGGACGTGGACAGGCTGTCGACAAACTCCGGATAGCGCGCCTTCACAAAGCGCACCCAGCCCGGGCAGCAACTCGTGAACATGGGCCAGCCGCGGCTGTCGCCCTCGCCCTTGGAGGCAGCGCCCAGGCGCTCGAGCAGCTCGGAGCCCTCCTCCATAATGGTGAGGTCGGCCGAGAAGTCGGTGTCGAACACGTACTCAAAGCCCACGCGGCGCAGCGCGCAAGCCAGGCGTTCGACGGTAGCCTCCTCGCGCGGAATGCCGAGCTCCTCGCCCCAGGCGCTACGCACGGCCGGCGCAATCTCCACCAGTACGATCTTGTCAGGATCGGCGAGAGCATCAAACACGGTCTCGGTATCGTCACGCTCGCGCAGGGCGCCCGTCGGGCAATGCGTGATGCACTGACCGCACGCGACGCAATCGGTCTTGCCGATCGGCGCACGCCCGCGGGTGCCCACGGCGGTATGCGTGGCGCGGTTGGTCAGGTCCCAAATCCCTAAGCCCTGCACGCTCTCGCACACCTTGATGCAGCGCATGCATTTGATGCACTTGTCGTTTTCGCGGATGATGGGAAAATCGAAATCCCAGCCCTCGCCCGCCAAATGCCTTTGATACGGCAGATAGAAAATGCCCAGGTCGTTGGCGATAGTCTGTAGGTTGCAGTTTCCACTGCGCACGCAGCTCGTGCACTGCGAGTCGTGCTGGGACAGCAGCAGCTGCACGTTGGTGCGACGCGCCTCGCGGGCCTTGGGGCTGTTGGTGTGGACCACCATGCCGTCGAGCACGTAGTTGTTGCAGGCGGCAACCAGCTGGTCGCAGCCCTCGACCTCGACCACGCACACGCGGCAACCGCCAATCTCGTTTAAATCGCGCAGATAGCACAGGGTGGGAATCTGAATGCCGGCGGACTTGGCCGCGTCCAGGATCGTGGTGTGCTCGGGCACCACGACCTCGCAATTATCGATCGTGAGCTTGACCATGTTGAGTGCTCCGCTTTCGGTGTTGTCGCTGACAGTGGTTTTGTTGGGCTCTACCATTCCAGGTTCCTCCCTCCGCGGAACGCGCCAAAGCCAAAGTGGTCGCAACGCAGGCAGCGGCTCGCCTCCTGGCGCGCCTCCTCCTCGGTAAGGCCCTGCTCAACCAGATTCCAATCGTGAATGCGCTCGCCGGCCTCGCGCTCGCCCAGCTCGCAGCGGCCGCACTCGTGCTTGCCCTTAAACTGAACGGTCGGCAGCTCAACCTCGAGCTTGATCTTGTGGTCGAAGCCCAGGTAGCGGTCGATATTTGCCGAAGCCACGCGGCCGGCGTTGATGGCACGGATGACAGTGGCGGGGCCGGTCTGGCAGTCGCCGCCGCTAAAGAGGCCATCGAAGTTGGGCACGGCACCGTCCGAATCGGTGACGACGCGACCCCACTTGCAGGCGATGCCCATCTCCTCAAACGGCTTGGAATCGATGTCCTGGCCAATGGCCACAAACACGCGCTCGCAGGGAATGACGCGCTCGGGCGTGGCGGCGGCACACGGGGCCGGACGCCCACGACGGGGCTCGCCGATGATCTGCGGCTGCACGCGCAGGCCACTCACGCGACCTTCCTCGCCCGTCTCGATAGCGAGCGGGGCGGTCAACTCCAGTACCTCGCAGCCCTCGGCCTGGGCGCCGGCGATCTCGGCGTCCTGGGCCGTCATGTCGCAGATGCGACGGCGGTAGACGATGCTCACCTTTTCGGCACCGCAGCGCACGGCGGAGCGCGCCACGTCCATGGCCACGTTGCCGCCGCCGATGACGCACACGCGCTGGCCGCTCAGGTCGGGCAGCTCGTCGTCGCCGATGGCGCGCAGCATCTTGACGGCCGACTCCACGCCGAGCGCTTCCTCGCCCGGAAGGCCGAGCTTCTTATCGCTGTGGGCGCCAATGGCCAGGTAGACGGCATCGAACTCGTCGCGCAGGCGGGCAAGTTCCTCACCGTTGACGGAGTGATCGAGCTCAACGTCAATGCCGGCGCTCAAGATCCAGTCGATCTCGGCCTGCAGGCGCTCGCGCGGCAGACGGTAGCTGGGAATGCCGTAGCGCAGCATGCCGCCCATGTGGTGGCGCTGCTCAAAGATGGTCACCTTATGACCCATCACGGCCAGGTAGTAGGCACAGGAAAGGCCGGCCGGGCCGCCGCCGATCACGGCGACGCGCTTACCGGTGTCGTCCACTACATGCGGCTTGTGGTCGTTGAGGTCGCTGTGCTCAACGGCAAAACGCTTGAGGGCGAGAATGTTCATGGGGTCGTCGACCATGCCGCGGCGGCAATGCATCTCGCAGGGATGCTCGCACACCAAGCCGCAGACGAGCGGCAGTGGGTTGTTCTTGCGGATGACCTTGACGGCGTCGGCATACCGGCCTGCCTCGACGAGCGAGATGTAACCGGGAATGTCGACGTGCGCCGGGCAGCCCGAGACGCACGGGACGCGGGCCTCGCGGTCAAAGCCGCAGGAGTGCTCGCGGATGTGATGCTCAAAATCGTCACGGAAGCCGCGAATGGCCGTGAGTGCCATGGCGCCGGCTTCGTAGCCGATGGCGCAGTCGCTCGAAAGGTAGATGGTGCGGGCCGTGCGCTCAATCAGGTTGAGCGTGGACTCATCGGCGCGCCCTTCGAGCACATCGGCGAGCAGGTCGCTCAGCGCGCTCAGGCCCACACGGCAGGGTGTGCACTTGCCGCAGCTCTGGGTGGAGCACAGGTTAACGAGCGCTGCCGTAAACTCAACGGGACACGGGGCGAGCGAACTCACCGCCAGACGGCGTCCGAGCGCATCGTGCAGGTCGTCCATGACGGCCTGAGCGTGGCTGCGTTCCATTACGTGCAGTCGAGCCATAAGATCCCCTCTCACATGGCAGCCCGGAGGCGAGACCGGGCGAAGTTGCTACACGCACAACACTGACCTAAAAAGTTGTTAGGTCTCCACGCAGTTCGGCAGGCGGTATGAAATGTCACCCTCGGCGGTGAAATAGAACATTACCGCAGATAAATGCCATATTTGGTAAAACGCGTTACCAAATGACAATGCCCCGCCCACGCAATCACGTGGACGGGGCATTGCTCCAGGTATGCGGCCAGCGACCCTGTTGCTTTTACTTAAGCTCGGGCCAGTAACCCTTGTTGGCCTCGATCATGTCGTCGAGAACCTCCTTGGCGACCTTCATCGAAGGCACGGTCTTGTTCAGCGTAAAGGCCTTGAGCGCCTTCTCGTAAGAACCCTCGATCGTAGCCTCGACCACGAGCTTCTCGGAGTTCAGCTGCTGCATCATGAGGCCCTGTTGGAACAGAGGAATGTTGTCGCGGCTGATGACCTCGGGGCCATTCTTGCCAATGTAGGCAGGCAGCTCGACCATAGCGTCGTAGGGCATGTTGGGGATAGCGCCCTTGTTCTCGCAAATGACCAGGAAGCGCTGCTTGGTGTCGTTCTTCAGAGCGATAGCCAGATCGGCAATCCAGTCGCCGTGGCTGCCCGCATAGAACGTGCTCTCGTCGATCTCGCCCGTCTTCTCGTAGTGGTCGATGCCGTCGAAGAGGTTCTTCTCACGCGTCTCCTCAACCTCGTTAGCACGGGTGCGCTCGGGGTTGGAATGCTCGACGAACTCCTTCTGCTGCAGGTAGTAGTTCAGATACGTGTTGGGCAGGTACTCCGGGAAGCACTCCATGATCTC
>CAUAGV010000115.1 GCA_958428675.1 uncultured Collinsella sp. | reverse complement strand
CCCTCGACCCGCAGGAAGACGAGCTGGCCGTGGACCTGTACTGCGGCGCCGGCACCTTTACCCTGCCGCTCGCCCGCCGCTGCGATTTTGTCGCCGCCGTCGAAGCCTATGGCCCTGCCGTGCGCGATCTACGCCGTAACCTGGAGATCAACAAGCTCGATAACGTCGACGTCATCGGCGGCGACGCGGTGCGCGAGTTCCCCGACCAGGATGCCGACGTCTTGGTGGTCGACCCGCCGCGCGCAGGCCTCGCCCCCGAGGCGATCGACCTTATCGCCAGCACGAGTGCTCGCGATGTAGCCTACGTGAGCTGCGACCCGGCCACCCTAGCACGCGATCTCAAACGCTTTGTCGAAGAAGGCACCTTCTCCCCCGTAAAGATCACGCCAGTCGATCTGTTCCCACAAACCTTCCACTGCGAGACCGTCGTCCACCTTAGGCGCAACTAGCCACTTAATCATTGCTCAGAAAAATCATTGGGAAATCGAGCGTGGCAAGCGGAGGTCTTCGGGGTATAAGACGGCTAATTGTATGCCGCCTATGAAAGGAACCCTCATGCCCAGCGTAGCCGTTCTCGCCGCCGATGGCTTTGAAACTATTGAATGCTTGACCATGGTCGATGTCATGCGTCGCGGCGGCGTGCGTGCCACGCTCGTCTCGATCATGCCCACGCGTGAGGTCGTAAGCTCGTTGCAGATCCCCGTGACCTGCGATGCGCTCTTTGATGAGATCAACTTTGACGAGTACGACTGCGTCGTGCTGCCCGGCGGCCTGCCCGGTGCCACCAACCTGCGCGCCGATCAGCGCGTCTGCGACGTGGTCTGCGAGTTCGCCGCGACCAAGCACGTTGCCGCCATCTGCGCCGCCCCGTTTATCCTGGGCGAGCTCGACCTACTCGAGGGGCGCCACGCCACGTGCTTCCCTGGCTTTGAGAAAAGCTTCCCCGAAGGCGCCTATACCGGCGAGAAGGTTACGCAAGACGGCAACATCATCACCGCCAGCGGCATGGCCCAGTCGCTCCCCTTTGCGCTTGAGCTGCTGCGTACGCTCGCCGGCGACAAGGCCGTCGAGAAGGTCGCCGAGGGCATTCAGCTATGATTTTGGCTTCGCAATCACCGCGCCGCATCGAGTTGATGCGCGAGGCGGGCTATGACATTCGCGTGATTCCCGCAGATATCGACGAAACGCCTTTTGATGGCGAGGCCCCGCTTACGCTCGTTGAACGCTTAGCACGCGCCAAAGCCGCCGCCATTGCCGCCGAGCATGCCGAGCCCAACGAACTGACCGTCGCGGCCGATACTATTGTCACCTTCGATGGCAAGATTCTGGGCAAGCCGGCAACCGAGGACGAGGCGCGCACCATGCTCCGCGAGCTTTCGGGCCGCACGCACCAGGTCGCAACCGGCGTCTGCATTGTTAAAGCCGGCGACGCTACAGCTCCGCATGCCGCCGAGAGCCTGTCGTTTGTCGATGTGACCGACGTGACGTTCTATGAGCTTACCGAAGAGCAGATCGAGCGCTATGTTGCCTCCGGCGAACCCATGGACAAGGCCGGGGCCTACGGCATCCAAGGCACAGGCGGCCGCATGCTTGTGCACGATATTTCGGGTGACTTCTACAACGTGGTGGGCTTGCCCATCGCTCGCGTCGCACGCGCGATTCAAAAACTCTCGTAATTGCATCTGGCGCTGGGTATCCCCCAGCGCCTACAATTTTGCCGTACCGTACGGATCCCGACCGGGCATAAGGCCCGGCGGAAAACCGATAGGAGAAAACATGGACACACTGCTCGAAGCCATCGATGTTTGCAATGTCGATGGCTTTTGCTTTGGCAACTATACGGACGAGGAGGCTGGCACCGGCTGCACCGTAATCGTGGCGCCCGAGGGTGCCACCGGTGGCGTTGACGTACGTGGTGGCGCTCCCGCTTCGCGTGAGACCGACCTGCTGCGTCCCGAAAACGCCGTTGACAAGGTCCACGCCGTCTGCCTTTCGGGCGGATCGGCCTTTGGCCTCGAAGCCGCAAGCGGCGTGGCCCGCGAACTCGAGAGCCGCGGCATTGGTCTGCCCGTCGGCCCCACGCAGGTGCCCATCGTGTGCTCCAGCTGTATCTTCGACCTTGCCTTTGGCGACCCCACCGTACGCCCCGACATTGAGACCGGCATCGCCGCCGTGCGCGAGGCGCTCGACCACACCCCTGCCTCGCTCGAGCAGGGCAACGTGGGCGCCGGCACCGGCGCCACCGTAGGTAAGCTCATGGGACCTGCCACCTGCATGAAGGCTGGCCTTGGAGCCGCCGCCGTGGCACTCGGCCCCGTCAAGGTGGGCGCCGTGGTCTCGGTCAACGCCTGCGGCAACGTTGTCGACCCCTTCACCGGCGAGTGGGTCGCCGGTATGCGTGCCGCAGCCGATAGCGACCAGATCGTCGACATGGAACTCGCAGCCTTTGCCGCCGCCGGATCCATGCAGATGCCGCTCGACCGCACCAACACCACCATCAGCTGCATCGTCACCAACATGGAGCTCACTAAGGCCCAGGCCACCAAGGTCTCCCAAATGGCCGCAGACGCCTACGCACACGCCATCCGTCCCACGCACACCACCAACGACGGCGACACCATCTACACCCTCGCCAGCGGCAAACTGGGCGCCCAGGCAAGCGCCGCCGTTCCCCTAGACCTGCTGGGCATGCTCGCCGTAAGGGCTTTGCAAACCGCCATCGTAAACGGAGCCAAAACCGCCAAAACCTCCCACGGCATCCCCGGCGCCGCGAAGTAGCCTAACCTGACCGGTTGCCCGGTGGGGCTTGGTTATGTTTGCTGCTCTACAGTCCTGGCTCGCACGAAGAGCACATTAAGTGCTCTTCGGCTCGTGCGGAACTCGCGACAAACATAACCAAGCCCCGCCGGGCAACCTGCTCAACCAGATCTTTTTCAGCCCAGGCCCCTGTGTACCGCGCGTCCAATATCTTCAAATTCAGCTGTCTGACATAAAGCGAGACATAGCAGAGGACCCCTGGTCCTTAACTTGATACGAGTTCCGCACGCAAAGGAGGCGCCAGTGGCGCCTCCGTCTTGCGCAGGACTGTCCGAAGTAGCAAGTTAAGGACCAGGGGTCCCCGTTACCCGAGCGTTTCTGTACTAGTTGAATTTGAAGATCTTTGAGGCAAGACGGTATAGGCCGAGTGTGGTTTTGTCTCCGGCACGACCGCGGAGGTTAGTGAAGAAGCCGACCACACCGTAACGTGCACGACGATACATACGCTCGTCATAGGCCTTCAAATCATTCCACAGCGTCTTCAGACGCTCATCGGCACAATCCTCGTCGGAAAGCTTGGTGAGCACCGAGCAGATCGCCATCATCATGGTGAAGTAGCCCATCATGTACGAACGCAGACGCGACGACTCGACATCGCCGTACAGGTGGTACGACTCCATCATGATACGCGTAACACGGAACTGCTGGTCCAGACGCTTGACCATCGTGGCCTCGTTGACACTCTGGCCCTCGCGACCGATAAAGTAGCGATAGAGGTCGATGTCGGCGTAGTACATGGTCTTGCAACGCGGCAGTGGCACGTAGGCGTAGATGTTGTCCACATAGAACGTGTGCGGCGGCATGGGAAGGTTGGACTCGCGCAGCACATCCGTGCGATAGCACAGGCTGTGCATGAGCAGATTCTGGTCCAGGCGGAAATGGCCGATCTGGTCCCAGGTAAAGATCTTTTTTCGAGGCAGGGCAAACTTGTAACCAATGGCCGTATGCGTACCCTCGTAAACCTTCTCGTACACGTAGTTCGAGATAAACAGGTCAACGCGCTGGTCGCGCTCTTCAAAGCCGCGCAGAATCGACAGCATGGTCGAAAGGGCAGCGCCGTCAAGCCAGTCGTCCGAGTCGACAACCTTGTAGTAGGTGCCCTGCGCCTCGCGCAGACCCGAAAGGACGGCAATACCGTGGCCGCCATTCTCCTGGTGCACCGCGCGGATGATTCCAGGATAACGGGCCTCCCACTCGTCGGCCTTGGCGGCCGTCTCATCCTTGGAGCCGTCGTCCACCACGATAATCTCGATATCGGTGGCATAATTGCTTCCCTCCAAGATGGAGGTGATGCAATGGTCCATGTCCTTAGCGGCGTTATACGAGGGAATACCGAATGTTATGACTTTATGCATGGCAGGCGATAATCTCATCCGAAAGATCGAGGGCGGAGTTGGTCACGGCATCCATATCGTAGTAACGATATTCGGCCAGACGACCCACCGGGTGGAAGTTCGTCAGGTTCTGGACGCGCTCAAGATAGCGCTCATAGAGCTCGCGGTTCTCGGGCTCCAGAATGGCGTAATAGGGCGTCTCGCCCGAGCCGGGCGTATAGGCCTTGGAGTACTCCTTCATGATGGTGGTCTTGCCGGGCAGGACCTGACCAGTCATGTTCTTGAACTCGGTAATGCGCGTGTAGTCCTCGCTCGTGGTGTAGTTGACGGTGCCCACGGGCTGGAACTGATCCATATCGAGCGTCTCGAACTTCATGTCGAGCGTGCGGTACGGCAGCGCGCCCAGGTCGAGGTTGAACAGCTCATCGAGCGGACCGGTATAGACAATCTCGCCGCCGTAGACCTTGCCGTCGACCTTGACGGTTGTCTCGTCGATCTCGAAGAGATCGCGGGCGTCCACGTCGCAGAACACGTCGATCAGGTCGTGGTCGAGCATATGCTCAAACAGCGCCGTGTAGCCGTCCTGCGGCATACCCTGGAAGGGAGCCTGCGGGAAATAGCGGTCATCGTCGCCCACAAAGACGGGAACGCGGCCGGTGATCGAGGGATCGATCTGGTCGGGCGTCTGGCCCCACTGCTTCATGGTGTAATGCAAAAAGACGTTCTCATAGACGTAATCGGCGACCTCGGCCAAGTCGGGGTCGTTCTTCTTACGCAGCTCCATAATGGGCACCTTGACATCCTTGCCAAAGGTCTCCACGAGCTTCTGATACAGCTCCTCGCCGCGCTCATCACCAAAGGCGAGCTTGAGACTCGCATGGTTGAAGGGCACGGGCATAAGGGTACCGTTGATGTTGGCGAGCACCTTGTGCTGATAATCCGTCCACTTGGTAAAGCGCGACAGGAAATTATGCACACGCTCGTTAAAGGTGTGATAGATATGCGGACCGTACTCGTGGATCAGGATTCCGGCCTCGTCAGTGCAGTCATAGGCATTGCCCGCAATGTGGCTACGGCGCTCCAAAACGGCAACACGATAGCCGATGGTCTCGGCAAGACGGCGGGCGCAAACGGCACCGGCATATCCAGCACCGACGACAATCATGTCGTACGCGCCGGCGTTAAAGCCTTCAGGCAGGCCTGAGGTAATCTGCATCGATACTCCTTGTCAAAAGCCACGGGCTCGTTAGCTGGGCTTTTCTCGAACATTCTTCGAGACATATTTATCAGAGCGATTATAGCGCTAATGCGTCCTATAATGAGCTTGCCACACAAGGAAAGCTCAAGCACCGCGGCGTACATAATTGAAAGGTAAACCCGCTAGCAGCGGGTTTATTCGTGTACAGACGGGCGCCTGGAGCTTAGCGAAACGCTTGCAAGGAGTAACATGAGCGATTTCCTAAACCGTATGAAGTCTGCCGCCAAGGCCGACCTTAAGACCATCGTCCTGCCCGAGGGCGAAGATCCGCGCACCATCGTCGCGGCCAACAAGATCATCGAGGAAGGCCTGGCCAACATCGTCATCCTGGGCGATCCCAACGAGATCA
>CAUAGV010000114.1 GCA_958428675.1 uncultured Collinsella sp. | reverse complement strand
GCCGCGATCGAGGCGAAGACCGAGGCCGCAGGCGTTACCAAGGCCAACTTGCCGGTCTCGAAGGCCTTTTTGCTTGCCATGTTTGCCGGCGCGTTCATCGCCTTTGGCGGCCTGTTCTTCACGGTCTTTCTGAGCGATGCGTCTCTTGGTTGGGGCGCCCAGCGCTTTGTGGGCGGCCTTGCTTTTTGCCTGGGGCTGGTGCTCGTGCTTATTTGCGGCGCGGAGCTGTTTACCGGCAACGCGCTTATGGTATGCGCGCTTAAGAGCAACAAGATCACGCTCATCCAGATGCTCAGGGCTTGGGCGATTGTGTGGATCGGCAACTTTGTCGGCGCCCTGTTCGTTGTCTTTTTGGTTTACATGGCAGCTATCTACAAGCTCAACGGCGAAGCCGTTGCCAACACCATGGTGAGCGTCTCCGCCGGTAAGGTTACGATCGACGCCGTCACCATCTTCTTCCGCGGCATTCTGTGCAACATCTTTGTGTGCCTGGCCGTATGGATCGGTACCGCCGGCAAGATCGTGGTCGATAAGGTCGTGGGCATTCTGCTGCCCATTGCCGCCTTTGTGGCCTGCGGTTTTGAGCACTGCGTTGCCAACATGTACTTTTTGCCTATGGGCATTTTGATGCACTCCTGCGGCTATGGAGCCGATGTCGCCGGCGCCGATGCCCTCAACGCTGCCGGGTTGGCGCTCAACCTTACGGTCGCCACGCTGGGCAATATCGTGGGTGGCGCCCTGATCGTGGCGCTGGGCTACTGGTTTATCTACGCCAACAGGGAGGCCTAAGGACCCAAGCCATAACCGACCAAAGAGGGACAGGTTTATTTGGCAGGTTTTGGACGAGGCGCTTCGACGTCTTGTCACGAGCTGCCATAATGGACCTGTCCCTTTTGCGTGCGCGCCGGTATTTTTTTGCCCGATGACGATCGCGGGGGACCAGCTTTTTATTGAACATGTCGAAAGGCTTTTCATGAGCGACTGCGAATCCATGTCTGCCGAGGTGCGCGGCCGCCTGCGTTCCATTCCCGCCGTTCACGAGCTGCTTGCCGAGTGGCCGGTCATGAAGGCTGCTGGCGATGCAGGCGACACGATGGTACGCGAGGCGATTGACGCCGAGCTCGATGCCGAGCGCGCGGCGATTCGCTCCGGCGCCCCTGCAAGGAACAAGCGCGAGCTCGCCTTGGCAATTGAGCAGCGGACCCATCGCCTGTCGCTGCCGACCCTGCGCCCTGCCGTCAACGCGACGGGCGTTGTGATTCACACCAATCTGGGCCGCGCTCCGCTCGCTCCCGCGGCGGTGCAGGCGGTGACCGATGTCGCCCGAGGCTACAGCACGCTTGAGTATGACGTCTCAACCTGCGCTCGCGGGGGCCGCAAAGAGCATGCCGCGCGTCTGCTGCGCACGCTCACGGGGGCGCAGGACGCCTTAGTTGTCAACAACAATGCCGCCGCGGTGCTGTTGGTGCTTGCCGCGCACGCGGCTGGCAAAGAGGTCATCGTGAGCCGCGGCGAGTTTGTCGAGGTGGGCGGCAGCTTCCGCATCCCCGACATCATGGCGGCTTCGGGTGCCAAGCTTGTCGAGGTTGGCTCTACCAACCGCACACATCTGGATGATTATCGAAACGCCATCACGCCCAACACGGCGATGATCCTCAAAGTCCATCCTTCCAACTACCGTATCGAGGGCTTCCACGAGGAGGTTTCCGTGGCGGAGCTTTCTGCGCTGGCGCATGAACATGGCCTGTTGCTTTACGAGGACCAAGGCTCAGGCGCTTTGCTTGCAGATGGGGTACTCGCCGATGCGGGGGAGAGGCCCACGTCCGTGTCTCTTGGCGCCGGCGTTGACGTCGTCTCGTGCTCGGGCGACAAACTGCTCGGTGCTTCGCAGGCGGGCATCATCCTTGGCAACGCTCAGGCAATTGCCGCCTGCGCCTCTCATCCGCTTATGCGCGCGCTTCGCCCCGGTAAGCTCACGCTCGCGGCGCTCGAGGCCACCCTGCGTCTGTATGTGGCCGGTCCCGATACGGCACATCGTGAGATCCCGGTGCTCAACATGCTTTCCGGCGCGCCGGCTCCGCTTGATCGTCAGGCCAAGCGCCTGCACGACCGCATGCTGCGCAAGCTTCGCGACTCTCAGTTCGAGGAGGCGGTGGAGCTGCAGGTTGTCGAGGGCGCCTCTGCCCCGGGCGGCGGGTCGCTGCCGACCGTCGAGCTCCCAACTTTTTGCGTTGCCGTTTGCCCCGTCGATGGGCGCCTGTCCGCCGATGGCCTAAAGCGCGCTATGGTACAGGAGCCCGATACGCCGGTCGTGACGCGCGTGCAGCATGGCCAGGTACTGTTTGACGTTCGCACGCTTTTGCACGATACCGACCTTGATCTGTGCGCGTCCGCGTTGGCCGATGCCGTGCGGGCGGGTTTGCGTCGATGACGGTGCGCGAGCTTGTTGAATGTCCCGTTGTCGTTGGAACGGCAGGACACGTCGACCACGGAAAGTCGGCCCTTATCGAGGCGCTGACTGGCAAAAATCCCGACCGTCTGGAGGTCGAGCGACGCCGAGGCATGACCACGGAGCTCGGTTTTGGCGAGCTCGAGCTTCCCGGCGGCAAGCTTGTCGGCTTGGTCGATGTGCCCGGGCACGCGCACTATCTGCGCGCCATGGTGCAGGGCGCCACCGGGGTGGACGTTGCGTTGCTGGTTGTTTCTGCCGTTGAGGGCGTGATGCCGCAGACCCGCGAGCACGTTCACGTGCTGGAGCTGTTGGGCGTGAGGCACCTCGTGGTGGCGCTCACGATGCGCGACCTTGCGGATGACGAGACGGCAGAGCTCGCCGAGCTCGACGTGATGGACTTCCTCGGCGATACCGTCTTTGCCGATGCGCCCGTGGTACCCGTTTCTTCGCGCACGGGTGTGGGCGTCGAGGACGTTCGCCTTGCCCTCGATACCGCTATCGACTCTTTCCTGGCCGATGCCGCATCCCACCCGGTGCGCTCCGGTCTGGCCCCGCGCCTGCCCATCGACCGCTGCTTCACCATCAAGGGATCTGGGACGGTCGTCACGGGCACACTTCACGATGCTCCCGTAGCGGTGGGCGACGAGCTCGTCTCGAGTCCCGCGGGCGTGCGCTGCCGCGTGCGTGCGATTCAGGTGCACGGCGATACCCCTCGGGCGTTGCCCGGGCAGCGCGCGGCGCTCAACATCGTGGGAGATGGTGCGGGCGACCTTCCGCGCGGCGAGGTCCTCTGCGGGTCAGGTGCCGAGGGCTTGACGCTCAGACTCATCGCCCGCTTCACGTATCTGGGGCGCGAGGGCACCAAGCCCGCGTCCTTCGAGTCCGGTACGCGCGTGCATGTGATGGCGGGTACGGCGGAGGTCCTTGGCCGTATCATGCTCATGGAGGGTGAGGGACCCATTGAGGCTGGCGAGACCCGCATCGTGCAGGTCCGTCTGGAGGAGCGCCTTCCCGTGCGATCGGGCGACGGCCTCATTGTGCTCGCGTTCTCGCCGGTGGTGCTTATCGGCGGCGGTCGTGTTCTTCTTTCGCGGTGCCGCCGCTCGCGCGTCCTCTCCGCGGGCGAGTGCGCGCTGCTCGGGGCCCTGGATGCCGACGACCGCGCCGCCGCCGTTGCCGCATGGTTGGGGCTGCAGCGCCTGCCCGTGCCTGCCGCGGCCGCAGCCCGTGCTCTCGATCTTTCGGGTGCCGAGGCGGCTGCGCTCCTGCACGGGGCGGTTTCCTCGGGTGACGCCGTGGCGCTTCATGCCGAGCGCTCGACCGAGGAGCTCTATGCCGCCCCCGCTGTGCTCGATGCCGCCCTCGCCGCGCTCTCCGACGCGCTGGCCGCCATGCACGGGGCCGCGCCCAAGCAGACGGGTTTCACACCGGGCGAGGTCGCGCATGCCGCCTGGCCGACAGCGGGCGAAGACGTAGCGTCCGCGCTCGTCCTCGAGGGCTGTGCGCGCGGCATCTGCGCCCAGGAGGCGTCCGAGGTGTTCGACCCGCACTCTGCCGCCGCGGCGATACGCGTGGTGCGCGAGGCGAGCCAGCGTATCGTGGCCGCCCTCGACGAGGCGGGTCTCGGTGCGGCGACGCTGCCCGAGGTGGGTGAGCAGCTGCAACTCGATCGCGACGCCATGACGCGTGCCCTGCGCGAGCTTTCGCTCAACCGCGCGATCGTTAAGATCGAACGCGACGTTGCCTTGTCTGCCGCCGCCGAGGCCCATGCGCGTGAGGTCGTCGCAGCGGCTATCGAGGCTGCCGGCGGCGCTGCCACCACGAGTGTGCTGCGCGAGGCCCTAGGCGTGTCGCGCAAACGAGCCATTAGCATCTTGGAGCACTTGGATGCGGTGCGTTTTACGACGCTCAACAAGGAGGCCGGCGGTCTCAGATCCCTGCGCTAGGGCTCCGAATCGCCGCTCGCCACAAAACCGGCCTATCTACTACGTTTAAGTGACTACCCTCGACCATTTCAAAAACCGCAAAAACAAAACCCCAGGTAGATGACTTGCCGATGTTACGAAAAAGTGGGTATGGCTAACCCTTGCTGGTTAAACGTAGTAGATGGGCCGTTTTCGTGGCGCGACACTGCGCGTTTGGTAAAATACCGCCACGTTTGGGAACGGATGGGCTCCGGTGGGCCCCGCGGTCCTCAAAACCGTTGTGAGGCGTGCAAAACGTCTTGGATGTGTTCGATTCACATACGTTCCCGCCAACGCATCCTGCCAACCACCACAAAGGTGCCTGTCCTCTTTGTGGTGGTTTGGAACATGCGGACGAAACAGCTTCGAAACACGCGATTTGTACGTCGGGTGCTCAAAAACGCTTCTACCTGCATCGTAATCAAAACGAAACATCTGCTCGTCGGCTTATGCGAAACTTTGTTGCAACAGTGCGATATTATCCATACTCGATAAAGCTCGCGGCGCATGGGGCGCCTCGAACGACACCTTTCTTTTCCATCAATTGGAGGAAGCATGAGCTACACGCAGAAAGTTCTCGACGAGCTCAAGGCCCGCTATCCCGAGCAGCCTGAGTTCATCCAGGCCGCGACCGAGATCCTCGGCACCATCCAGCCGGCGCTCGACGCCCATCCCGAGTACGAGGAGGCCGCCCTGCTTGAGCGCCTCGTCGAGCCCGAGCGCATCGTTATGTTCCGTGTCCCCTGGGTCGACGACCAGGGCAAGGTCCAGGTCAACCGCGGCTACCGCGTCGAGTTCAACTCTGCCATTGGACCCTACAAGGGCGGCCTGCGCTTTAACCCGACGGTCACCCTGGGCATGCTCAAGTTCCTGGGCCTGGAGCAGATCCTCAAGAACAGCCTGACCACCCTTCCCATGGGCGGCGGCAAGGGCGGTTCCGACTTTGACCCCAAGGGCAAGTCCAACAACGAGATCATGCATTTCTGCCAGTCCTTCATGACCGAGCTCTATCGCCACATCGGCCCCAACACCGACGTTCCCGCCGGCGACCTGGGCGTTGGCGGCCGCGAGGTCGCCTACATGTTCGGTCAGTACAAGCGCCTGACCAACGAGTGGACCGGCGTCCTCACCGGCAAGGGCCTCTCCTTTGGCGGCTCGCTCGCCCGTACCGAGGCCACCGGCTACGGTCTGGTCTACTTTGTGGACGAGTACCTCAAGAGCCGCGGGGACTCCTTCGAAGGCAAGAACGTCGTCGTTCACGGCTCCGGTAACGTCGCTATCTACGCGGTCCAGAAGGTCGCCCAGCTCGGCGGCAAGGTGCGGGCCTGCTCCGACACCCACGACTGGGTCGAGGACCCCGACGGC
>CAUAGV010000113.1 GCA_958428675.1 uncultured Collinsella sp. | reverse complement strand
GGCAACGGGGGCTTTTCTTTTGCGCCAGCTTGAGTGCTTTCGTCCACAGGGACGATTTCCTGTCGACTCGTGTAAGATTCCGAGTAGGTGTCGCGGCCCATTCGCGACCACTCCTTCTCAAGCGACCGATCAGGGTGATATTTCGTGGCAGAGCGTCCGACATACAAGCTCAGGTTTCTCGATCCCAAGAAGCGCTTTCCGGCGATGCCCGAGCAGCCTGCGGGACGCTCATATGGCGTGGTCTGGAAACTCTTTGGCGAGGATCAGCATGAATCTTGTTATGTCGTCGAATTCGTTGGCAAAAGCCATGTGTCGCTTTTGGGCTACGTAAGCGTTTCGGGTGAGGTGTACAAGGTGGACCGCCCCGTTAGCGAGGCTCCGCTGCCCAACGATCCCGACATGGAACTGGTCCTTGACGAGTCGGACTCCGGTATTGGTGAGATTGTGGTTCGGGGAGCCAACGGCACAATGCGCGCGTGCGCGCGAACCGTCGGCTCTCCCGAAGGCCCCATGCGCGAGCAGTCCGACCACGAGACATGGAATTCGACCCGCTCCCTTCCTTACGGCGAGTTCATGGCATCGATGTTCCTGCGCTACGTGATATTCGCTGACTCCGAAAATACCATTGCGAGCACGGCGGACGCCGGCGGACTCGACGAGGGTATGCAAAATGTTATCGACAAGATCAAGCTCGTAAAGTTGCCCGAGCCGGTCGAGGTGTTTTTGGGCTTTAACACGGCACCGCTACCTGACGCTATCGAGACGCTGCTCTACCGCGTTGACCATGCCGAGAATCCGAGCGGTATCGAGCGCTATGCCGCCGCCCTTATGAGTGAAATTGACTTGCCCCGCTTGCGCACCATCGCCGCTAAGTCCGAGATGAGCCTGGCTCGCATCGATCGCTCAAAGCTTTTCTATCTCAATTTTGATCGTAGTCTGCTAGACCAGGACGAGATTGACACGCTGCTCGCCATCGAGTGCCGTCTCAACCGCCTCTCCGGCATCCTTGAGCGCATTGGGGCTGGATTGGCCCCCGCGGCCTCGTCGCCGAGCCTTGAGGGCTGCGCGCTCTTTGATGCGTGGCATATCGCCAAGACGACCAACGATGTTCCCCGACTGCTCGATACGGCCTCGAGCGATAACCCGTGGGCCAAACCGGGAACGGTTTCGTGCCAGCCGGGCGGTGAGTGGGATGTGCGTACCCGCTTCGCGCGTATTGTCGAGGCACTAAACGTGGTCACACGGCTCGACTATACCTATCGGGCAAACGTTGCCGAGGGGATTATGCTCGTTCGGTTTGGGCACTCTGTCGCGGATGCTATGCCTCAACGTGAATACGACGCCCAAGATGACGCCTGGCGCGAGCTGGACGAGGACACGCGCACGATCTGGGCCGCGGAGCACGATGCGCGCGTGGCACTCACGCTTGCGGCAGCGTGTTTTGCCGCGGGTACCTGCATCACGCGCTGCTATGTGCAGATTGCTGCTCCCGACAGTGAGCAGGGCGAGCGCGTTGTCGCAACGTATTTCTTTGGGCGCGCGGCCTATCTGGCCGATTGCGTGCCTGTCGCCAAGGATCTTGAGAGCATGGACATGGACGATATGCCGTGCAAGCGTGTACTTGAGGCGTATGAGTCAACCGCTCCGGAGACGATTGAGCCTGCGGAGGTTCATGCTCGTCCGCGTGATGACCATCGCACGCTGCCGCCGGCGCTGCGCGATCTGCTGCTTGCCGATACGGCTGACGAGCTGGAGGTCATGGAAGAGGACGACGACCCATACGTGGCCCGTGTTGTTGAATTGCGCGAGCAGGCAAAAGTCGACCGTACAGGTGCTTTTGAAGGCTTTTCCCGTCTTGTTGAGGAGTTGGAGGCTAAGTGCGCCGTCGCCGAGCTTTTGGCGACAGGTCCGGTTCAAACGCAGTTTTGCGATAACCAGCTGGTGCGCATGGTGCTACCGGTGTTGGAAGAAGACCGCTCTGTGCGAATCCTTCGTGCGCCCGATGCGCTGTACTTTGCCCAGCACGAGATCTGCAGCTTTTACGCCGAGCAAGAGGACGTTGAACGAGCACTGCCCGAGGTGCGCCATCTTTACGATCTGGCGCGCTCGTCCATGCAGTCGCACTTTGCGCTCATCAACGTGCTTGCGCGCCTGGAGCGCTTTGACGAGATTATCGAGGTGGCGCGCCACGGCCTACGTATTGCCAGCGATCGTTCTGCAATCGGCTACCTGTTCTATCGCTTGGCGTTTGCCTATTGGAATTGCGATCAGCTCGACCTGGCGCTGGCTTGTTACCGTCTGGTGCCGCGCGGCGAGGAGTCGGGCAGCAGCGCGCTGGAAGAAATGCAGGGCCTTATGAACGAGATGGGCGTCAGCGGGCCTCCGACGTTCGAGGAAGCGGTCGTGACCATCCACAAGGCTGGACTAGAGCTGCCGCCAGTGTCCGCCGTGACGAATCAGCTGGCAGATGCCGCTGTGCAACTGGTCGACAACGGTTTCTTTTTCCTGGCGCGCGGTTGTATCTTCCAAATGTGGCGCACCATGGGCAACGACGAGCTCGGCTCCCTCAACCGCTCGCTGGGGTAGGCGAAGCTTTCAAGAAGGAAAGGCTGCTAGGCAATTAGAAAATTTCCTCTTGCTCATCCTTGGCTGTTTGGTTACTATAGAACGGCTGTTACGGAGAGCTGACCGAGAGGCCGAAGGTGCTCGCCTGCTAAGCGAGTATGCCCCAAAAGGGCATCTGGGGTTCGAATCCCCAGCTCTCCGCCAGTATGACTTGAAAGAAGGGCTCCATTCGGGGCCCTTTTTGCTATCAAGAACGTAAGCTGGGGATTCGAACCCTCAAAAAAGGAGGCATCCTTTCGGACGCCTCCTTTCAGTGGGCTTATTATTCTTGCGCCCTACACCTCAGGAGCCTTGGCGACGGTCTCGCTTTCTGCCGTGAGCGGGCGGTTGTCGATGCGACGGCCCAAGCGATCGAGCTTCACGAGCAGCCATTCAATGGGATTCGGCCCTGCGCCTTCCTCGTCGGCAACTAGGTCCATGACGGCGATCTTGGTGCCGTCCTGCTTGAGCGTGACGCTGCCCACCTTGTCGCCCACATGCACCGTGCCCGAAAGATCGTCGTAGCTAACCTTTTCGGTCACCTCGCCGGCAAGGGAAAACACGGTCGCTTGCGCCGTGGGATCGGCGAGTGTGGCGTCGATCGTCTTATCCGTCCAGTCGGTTTGACCAATGCGCGCCATAAGCGGGTTGCCGTTGGCGGTCTTTTCCTGCGTGTTGGCGATTGCGACCGTCACCTTGTGGCCGTAGTACCAGTTGGCAAGGCTGGCGGTATCGGTAAAGCGCTGGTCGGTGGTGGTGGAGTTCAAAATAACAGTGTAGATCTCGTCGCCGTCGCGGTTGTAGGCGCTCGTAAAGCAGTAGCCCGCGTCGTCGGTGGTGCCGGTCTTGCCGCCAATGTTTCCGTCCTGACCGAGCAAAACGTTGTGCGTGTCCATGGAATGCGAATGGTCGGTGCCGTCGGTGCCCGTGACCTCGATCCAGGAATCCTCGCTCGCTACGACCTCGCGGATCGTGTCGTTTTTCATGGCCTCCTGCATCATCAGCGCTACGTCGTGTGCGGTTGAGTGCATATCGCCAGCCCACTCATCAAAGTCCAGACCATGCGGGTTTTCAAAAAGCGTACCGGTGCAGCCGAGCTTCTTAGCGCGCTCGTTCATGGCCTTCACAAAGGTTGCCTCGGCGTCTTTGGTCTTAGGGTCGATCTTCTTGCCCACATATTCGGCGAGCACGACGGCGGCGTCGTTGCCCGAGGGAATCATCAGGCCGCGCAGTGCCTGCTCCACGGTAAGCTCGTCACCTTCGAGCAAGCCGGCGGTCGAATTACCCACGGTGGCTGCGGCGTTGCTCACCGTGACCTTCTCGTCCATCTTGCAATTCTCGACGGTTAGGATTGCGGTCATGACCTTGGTGATCGAGGCGATTTTAACCTGCTCATCGGCGCCGCGCCCATAGTAGACGGTGCCGTCTTTGCCCATGACGAGCGCATTGGTCGCATCGATATCGGGCAGATTTTCGGCCGTGATGCCGCGCGCATCGGCGGTTTTGCCGCAAACATTGTCGGTCGTGAGTACTTGGGCGCCGGCGACGGTGGGCACGCCAGCGGCAAGGGCGATAGCGCAGACAAAGCCGGCGGCAAGCTGAGCTGAGCGCTTTGCAAAAGAGGTGAGGGACTTCACAGATTTCGCTTTCGACGGGATGGTCTCTTCTGGAACTAGAGTATATCGTTTGCCGGTGTCGGCGATCATCGCGTGCGTGCGTGGCCCACATCCGCGCCCGAACGGGCACAAGGGTGCTTAAGGCCGACTTAATCACCCACGCTTGTTGTGTGTGGCATGCGCCCCCTCGGGCATAATGGAGCGCGAGAGGAGCACGCATGAACGAGCGCATTTTGGTAGTTGATGACGAAAAGGCCATCGCCGACTTGGTTGGTATCTACCTTACAAAAGAAGGCTTTGACGTACAGGTCGCCTATAGCGGGGCCGATGCTGCCAAGGCAATCTTGGAGCAGGAGTTCGATCTTGCGCTGCTGGATGTCATGCTGCCCGATATCGATGGGCTTGAGTTGCTGCGTACGATCCGTTCCAGCCATACCTATCCCGTGATCATGCTGACGGCGCGCGATGCCCAGCAAGACAAGATCGAGGGCCTTTCGCTTGGCGCGGACGATTACGTGGTTAAGCCGTTCCGTCCGCTTGAGCTCATCGCGCGCGTGCATGCTCAGCTTCGCCGCTACACCAGCTACGGTAGCCGCGCGCAGGTGGCCGAGTCGCCGATCATCCAGCTCGACGGCCTGGAGATCAACCGCGATGCTCGTTCCGTAATGGTGGACGGTGCGCCGGTGCGCCTCACGCCCATCGAGTATTCCATCTTGCTGTATCTGGTCGAGCATCGCGGCAGCGTGGTAGCCGTGGAGGACCTGTTCCGCGCGGTGTGGAATGAGGATTTTATGCCCGGCTCCAACAATACGGTGATGGTGCACATTCGCCACCTGCGCGAAAAGATCGGTGACGACGCTCAAAAGCCGCGCTTTATCAAAAACGTCTGGGGCGTCGGCTACATAATCGAATAACGCCTTTGATGGTGGGGAAGTGGACATGACAAAAGACGATAGGCAGGCATTCGAGGTGCCCGATCGACTCTTTGAATACGTGAGGTCGGTCGTCGACAACCGCGCGCTTGCAACGGTGCTGCTCTTTTTGCTGAGCCTGCTGCTGATTGGCATCGATAACATCGCTGGAATCTTGGCGGTGCTGCTTGTCGGCTTTTTGCTGATCGATCGATTTGAAATCGTACGCCGCTGCGTGGTGATTGGCGGTGCCGCGTGGGCCATGACGTTGGCGATTGGCGCCATGGCACTCGGCGGCATCGAAGGGCCGGTGCTGTTCGATGCCGGCTTTGTATTCAACATGCTTGGCTTTGTGCTGGCGCTTGCCGTGTGCGTGCTGTTCTTTTGCGGCCGCGCCCTGTACTACCAGGGCTATGAGCAGGGCGAGCAGCATGCCGATTGTGTGCTGGCCGCTCGTATTCAAGATCGCCTGATCGATCACCCCGACACCTGGGACAACATCGACGGCGACTTCCTGGAGGTCGAGGGCGCACTCAACCGTGTGCGCGATCGCGAGCGCAAGGTGCAGCAGGCCTTGCGTGACGAGTCTCATCGCAAGGACGATCTGGTCACGTACTTGGCACATGACCTACGCACCCCGCTTGCCAGTGTGGTGGG
>CAUAGV010000112.1 GCA_958428675.1 uncultured Collinsella sp. | reverse complement strand
GGATCGCATGGAGGCCAAGGGCATGGCCTTCCAGGAGCGTGTCTACGAGGGGTTTTGCGCAATTGCTGCCGAGGAGCCAAACCGCGTAAAGCTCATCGACGCCACTACGACCGTCGAGGAAGTCTTCGAGAAGACGGTCGAGCAGGTTCGCGCGTACGGTCTCGGCATTCCGCAGGAAGCCGTCGCCGCCGCGCTTGCCAAGGAGGCCGAGTAACATGGCCCCCGCTCAGGCAAGCCTGCTGGCCAAGCTCGACACCCAAGAGCGCGTGCGCGACTTTTTGACCAATGCCGTCGCCAGCGGTCGCGCATCGCACGCCTACCTGTTTTTGGGCGCGCCCGGCGCGGGCAAGCTCGACGCCGCGTGGGCGCTCGCCCAAGCCTTCCTGTGCGAGCAGGACGGCTGCGGCGCATGCGACAGCTGCGTGCGCGTCTCCCGGCATACGCACCCCGACGTGCACTATTACACGCCCGAGAGCGCCACGGGTTACCTCATTGCCCAGACCCGCGAGCTGCTCGACGACGTGCCGCTGGCGCCCATCCGCGCCAGGGCAAAGGTCTACATCATCGACCGTGCCGAGCAGCTGCGCGCCAACACCGCCAACGCGCTGCTCAAAACGCTCGAGGAGCCGCCCGAGGGCGTTATGTTCATCCTGTTGGGTACCTCGGCCGACGTGATGCTGCCCACTATCGTGAGTCGTTGCCAGTGCGTGCCGTTTCGGCTGGTATCGCCCGCCGTCGCCGCGCAGGCCGTGAGCCGCGCCACCGGTCAGGACCCTGCGCGTTGCCGCATGGCGGTCGCCGTGGCGGGAAGCCCCACACGCGGCATCGAGTTTCTTAAGAGCGCCGAGCGCCAGGACGCCCGCCGTCAGATGGTCCGTGCCATCGACTCACTCATTGCCGCCGACGAGGCCGACGTGCTCAGTCGCGCCAAGTCGCTCATCGTCGCCGTCAAGGCGCCGCTCGCCGAGGTCAAGTCCACGCAGGAAAAGGTGCTCGAGCAAAACGCCGACTACCTGTCGCGTGGAGCATTGAAGCAGCTTGAGGACCGCAACAAGCGCGAACTCAACGCGCGCGAGCGTTCGGGTATCATGGAAGCGCTGGCGAGCGCGCGGACGCTCATGCGCGACGTGCTGCTGACACTTCAGGACGAGGCAGCCGACGTGGTGAACGAGGATGTGCGCGACACGATCGGTCGGCTTGCCGCCGCGACCAATGTTGCGGGTGCCACCCAGGCGCTCGAGGCGGTCGCAACCGCCGAGCGCAACATCGCCAGAAACGTTACTCCCCAGCTGGCCATCGAGGTCATGCTGTTCGATATCAGGAAGGCACTGAAATGCCGTTAGTCGTACCCGTTAAGTTTACCTACGCCTCGCGCGACCTGTGGTTCGACCCGCAGGACCTGGATATCCTCGAGGCCGATTATGCCATTTGCTCCACCGAGCGCGGAACCGAGATCGGCTTGGTCACGGCCGATCCCTTCGAGGTGCCGCAAGAAGAGATCGGTCAGCCGCTCAAGCCCGTGCTGCGCGTGGCGAGCGACATCGACCTGCAGCTTGCCGACGATCTTGCCATCCAGGGCGACGAGGCCATGATCGATTTCCGCCGTCTGGTCAAAGAACTCGACCTCGAGATGAAGCCGGTCGGCGTCGAGTACCTGTTTGGCGGCGAGAAGGCCGTGTTCTACTTTGCGGCCGAGGAGCGCGTCGATTTTCGTCAGCTCGTCAAGGACCTGTCCTCGACGCTGCACATTCGCGTTGACATGCGCCAGATCGGCGTGCGCGACGAGACTCGCCTGGTGGGCGGCTATGCCCAGTGCGGCCAGGAGCTCTGTTGCACGCGCTTTGGCGGACAGTTTGAGCCCGTCTCGATCCGCATGGCAAAAGAGCAGGACCTGCCGCTCAATTCCTCCAAGATCAGCGGCGTTTGCGGCCGCCTGATGTGCTGCCTGCGCTATGAGTTCGAAGCGTACAAGGACTTTAAGAGCCGTGCGCCCAAAAAGAAGACGCTCATCGATACGCCGCTCGGCAAGGCGCGTATTCAGGAATATGACACGCCGCGTGAGCAGCTGGTGCTGCGCCTGGAGAACGGCAAGGTCTTTAAGGTCAACCTGGCCGATATGACCTGCTCGGAGGGCTGCAAAAAGAAGGCCGCCGAGCAGGGCTGCAACTGCCGCCCCGACTGCGTGACGCGCGACGTGCTCGAGCGCATCGAGTCGCCCGAGATGCGCCTGGCGCTCATGGAGCTCGACCGCGAGAACGGCGTCGACGTGGGCGATGGCCTGTCGAGCGCCGACCGTCTGGCCGGTACGTCGATGCCCAAGCGCCGTCGTCGCGATGCTGAATCCGATGCTCGCGCCGGTCAGGGGCAGGGCGAGGGTCGTGGCCGCGGAAAGGGCCGTGGCAATGCCGCAACGCCTGAGGCCGAGGAGGCCGCCGGTGGCCGTCGTCGTCGCAAGCGCGCGGGCTCGGGCGATGTCGGCGAGGCTGCAGCTGCAGACAAGAACTCCTCCCGCGAGCGCGAGGTTCAGCAGCCCCAGCAGCAGAATCGCGGCGGTGGCATGAACCCCACGCGCCGTCGCCTGTCGAGCGAGGAGCGCGAGGATGCCTTCCGCGCGGCAGCTGCTCGCGAGGCTGGTGCCGCTTCCAAGGGTCCCTCGGGTTCCGATGCGCCTGCCGACAAGGGCGGCAAGTCACGTGGCGAGGATGAGCGCGCGCCGCGTCCGCGCCGTCGCCATTCCTCGGGCACGCAACAGAAGCCCTCAGTGCCCTCCGTTGCCGATCAGGTCTCGGATGGCGAGGTCAAGGTCACGCGCCGTCGTCCCGGAGATGGCGGGGGAGCGGCTGCCAAGGCTTCGCGTGGCGCCGCTCGCGACGAGCGCGAGTCGCGCGAGGATCGCGGTGGCGAGGGCTCGGCCGACCAGGGCCAAAAGCGCCGTCGCCGTCGCCGTTCCCGCAAGCCGCGCCAGAATGGTGGCGAGGGCTCGACCCCGTCTTCGGCCGCACCACAACCGCCCGCCGGCGAATAACGCCCGCGAGCGGATTTAACCCGCCTTACCCCAATCGCGTCGGGGTACCATAGCGCTGAATCAACAACCCTCCCTGCGACCGAACGTAGGGAGGGTTGTGTCTTGAAGAGCCATCTGAACAAATTGAGCCGTCTGCAGGGTGCCGGCGCCCTACCGTTTGCGGACGAATTGCTGCCGTTTGCCGAGCGGGCGGCACGCGAGGCACTCGAGGTATTGTCGCCAACACGATGTGCCGGCTGCGAGCGCGCCGGTGCGCTTATTTGCCAAGACTGCCTGGCCGCGCTCACGCTCATCGACCCACGTCATAGCTGTACCCGATGCGGCGCCCCGTTTGGGGATTTGCTGTGCACTGAGTGTTCGGTCGAGGGCACGTCCTCGGCAATGGCGGAGGCGCTCGACCGCTGCCTGGCGTGCGCCGTCTATGCGCATCCGCTGCCGCGCATCATTAAAGCGTACAAGGATGCGGGCGAGCGACGTCTGGCTCCGTATCTGGCGGAGCTGCTCTACGACACCGCCCTGCATGCCCAGGTCGTAGCGCCCGATCGCTATGGAGGTGTGCTGTCCGGTGCGGATGCGGTGGTGTTTGTGCCTGCGACGGCGGCAGCGTTTCGGCGGCGTGGTTTTGATCATATGGAGGCTATTGCGCGCCCATTTTGCGAGCTGTCGGGTGTTCCCCTGCTCGATGCTCTCGTCAAGTACGGGCATGGCGACCAGCGCGAACTCGGTCGTGAGGAGCGTCGCGAGCGTGCCCAAGGCATGTACGAGACGGTTGAGGACGTGCACGGCCGCCGCCTACTGCTTATCGATGACGTTATCACCACGGGCGCGACCATGGCAGCAGCCTCGGCGGAGCTCAGGCGTGCCGGCGCTGCGGCAGTCGATGGCCTTGCTATCGCACGTGTTTGGTAGGGGTGGTTTTGTGGCAGTGAAGATGGCGCGTGCGGCCCGTCCTGACCTGCGAAATCTGTACTCGCGATGCGAATGACGCCCCTAACCTTAAACTTTAGCTTGAACTTAGCTATAATGCGCTACGTTCCTACCAGGCTGTGGTTGCGGACGGACGAAATGCCCGTCCTAGTCCAAGACAGACGCGGTCAAAGGGATCCACGTAAGCGACCGCGTGCGCGCGGCGCGATCATGGCGCGTCCTAGATGTAAGCCGCACCGTCCGTTCTACTTTCTTTGGGGCAATACCGCCTCGCGGGCGAGCGGGCCAGTCGTGAAGGTGGCTGCGGCCTCCCGAGCAAACACCCCGGTGCGCAAGTGTGGGGTCAAATACCAGGTCAGCTGGTGGGAACAATCTGATATTCCGCGCAACGCACGGATCGTATACGACACAGAAGGCAGGGTAGTGGACATGGTGAGGGGCAGCTTGATGCACGCGGCTCGGTTAGGTGCTGGGACCGCAGCGGTCATCGCCGTTTTGGGCCTGAGCGGATGCGCGTTCAACCCGCTGTCTACGTTCACGACTCCCACGATCGACCAGATCGAGTACGAGACCGTCACGCCCGCGGTGTCGGATGATGCCCTGGTCACCCCCGGTACCCTGACGGTTGCCCTCGATACCTCCGATGCGCCGCAGGCCATGCAGGGCGCTGACGGCGAGCTCACGGGGTATGCAGTCGACGCTGCCCGCGCCCTCGCAAGCCGCATGGGCCTTAAGGTCGCCTTTGTCGATGCGTCCTCGGCAGGTTCCGCGCTCGGTGACAAAAAGGCTGATATCTTTATCGGCGAGATCAACTCCACGGATGGGGACGTTAGCTCGCTCGGCACCTGCCTGTACGATGCCGCTTCCGTGTTCGGTAAAACCAGCGATGGTGGGTCGCTGAGCGTTTCCACCGATACCCTTAACACGTCTACTCTGGGTGTCCAGATGTCCTCGGCCTCGCAGGAGGCGCTTGCTAAGCAGAGCATCACCGCCAACCAAAAGACCTACCCCAACATCAACGAGTGCTTTGAGGCGCTCGAGTCCGGCGAAGTCGACTATGTGATCTGCGACTCCACGGCCGGCGGCTACCTTGCACGCCTGATGAGCGAGATCTCCTATGTCGGTGCGCTCGAGGCGCCCTCGACGCTTGGTGTTGCGGGCCTCTCGTCCAATGACGAACTGTGCCGTGCCGTGAGCGATGCCCTCGACGGCATCACGGTCGACGGTACGCTCGAGGCAGTCCACTGCGTCTGGTATGGCACGATGCCCTACGACCTCACCACTAAGACAGTATCTGGTGTCAACCTTCAGTCGTCTGGCTCCGCATCCTCCGGCAGCGAGTCCTCCGATTCCAACAATGAGACCGCATCCTCTGAAGACAAATCGTCCAGCCAGGAAGACGCCATCACCGACGATGACATTAACAAGCTTAATAGCTAGTTATTGCTAGGGGTGGCGTCTCCTATGCGCTAGGAGAGGCGCCTCTTCACGGTTTCGACACGCACTGCCGGGCTTCTCCAATAGGGGAGCCCGGCTTTTTCATCTCTATAAAACCAGCAGGTCAAAGCCAATTTTCGGGACCAAATACAAAGTCGTCGTCGCCCTCCTATAGCGCACTTTGCCACAGAAAAGTGCGAGACTTCGGTATGCGGTATCAAGCAATCGTTATTCGGGTCTTTGGGAATCCGCGTGATTAAATGCACGGCAATGGGTACATAGCCAGTACAGTAAGTCCCCGAGGCAGATTGGAGCCACGTATGGATATCAAGGTTTCTGGACGCAAGACGACGGTAACCGATGCTCTGCGTGCGCATGTGGATGAGAAGATCGGCGAGGCGCTCAA
>CAUAGV010000111.1 GCA_958428675.1 uncultured Collinsella sp. | reverse complement strand
CCACGCGCGCCGTCTTGGTGGCGACAAGCGTCTGGAAGCCGACGATGTTGAGCAGCGCCGTTTCGAGCAGCTGGCACTCCAGCGCGGGACCGGTGACGCGAACCATGGGTTCGCGCGGAAAGACGAGCTCGCCCTCGGGGACGGCGTCGATGTTTACATGTGCACGAAAATCGCGCAGGTAGTCGAGGAATGCAGGCTTGAACATCGCGCCGCCGGCCGGGGCCTGGAGCGAGGCGAGGTAGTCGATGTCCTCGGGCGTAAAGCGCAGATTCTCGACCAGCTCGGGCAGTTCGGCGGTGCCGCACATGACGGCATAGGCGCTGCCAAAAGGATGGTCGCGGTAAAACGCGGTAAAACAACCCTGCTCATTGGCCTTGCCGCTCTCCCACAGGCCCTGGGCCATAGTGAGCTCGTACAGATCGGTGAGCATTGCAATGTCGGTGGGATGCGAGATGTCGGTCAAAGCCATGGGGCGACCTTTCGGATGCGTTGTGCAGAGGTTGAGGGTTGGAAAAGGGCAGAGTGTTCGGGCATGGCACCCAGCGCGAATGGGCTAGAGCAGGCCCATGCTGGTCAGGATCGTGTAGCCCATAAAGATGACAAACGCGATGAGGGCAAGGACAATGATGATTTTTTGAGCCGGCGCCATGCCAGGGATCTCGTTCTCGCCCGTAGGCTCCTTGGAGGTAACCATGCGCTGGGCAAAGGTCATCTCGTCACGGCTCGGCTTGGGCTCGACGGACTTGGAACGAGCGACCTTTTTAGGCTGAGGTTTAGGTGCGGTGGGCGCGGGCTTCGCGGCGGCGGGCTTGGGCGCGGGGGCGACGTTCGCGGCGGCCTCCTCGGCCTTCGCACGCTCGGCACGCAGGGCGGCCAGCTCCTCACGCTCGCGGCGTGCCTCTTCCTGGGCCTCGCGACGAGCTTTCTCGGCGCGGAGCTCTTCCAACTCGGCGCGTTCCTCGGCAGACAGTGGTTGGGACTCAAGCTTGGCCATGGTGCAGCCCTTTCTTTTAAAAAAAGCCGCCGACACAATGTCAGCGGCTTATCAAATCCAAGGGTGGAGACGAAGGGAGTCGAACCCTCGGCCTCTGCCATGCGACGGCAGCGCTCTCCCAACTGAGCTACGTCCCCAAGACAAGTTGATATTTTACCTACGGCTCGCCAACTGTCAACGCCCAATACCCAGTCTTTTTGGGACGCGGCTATTTTGACAACTTTTCGAGCAGGCGATCCTCTCGATGATTTTTTAATCCCCGTCCCAGAAAAATCATCGGCGAGCGCACTACTTTGCGCTGGTGAGGACGCCGGTGGTGTCGAACGCCGGGGTGAAGCTCTCGTCTACCGCTCCGCCTTCTTGCCAAAACATCGTCGTAAAGCCCAGGTCGTCGGCATGGTCGAGCACCTGCTCGTACTCCTCGCGCGTCACGGCGCGCGCCAGGTCGCCGCCTTGTTCGCGCATGAGGGCATTGGGCGTGTACTGGTTCATGACCGAGATCGGCACGTCGCCCACCGTCTGCCACACCAGGTCCAACACGCGGCACGAATCGTCCGCATGCCCCGGCAGCACCAGATGACGCACGATTATGCCGCGCTTCATGAGCCCGTCCCCGTCTACCAGCTCTCCCCCGCGGCGCTCAATTTCGCGCGCCATCTGGGCCAGACCCGACACAGCCACGCGCGGGTAGTCCTTAATATGAGAGAGTGACTGCGCAAGCGCCGCATTGGCATACTTAAAGTCGGTAAGCCACACGTCGACCAAATCGCCGAGCGCCGCCACGGCACCCGCACGCTCATAACCGCTCGTGTTGTAGACGATTGGAATGACCAGTCCGCGCTCCCGAGCTGCGGCAATCGCGGCCGGCAGCAGGTGAGCATAATGCGTCGCCGTCACCAGATTGATGTTATTGGCACCTTGGTCCTGCAGCTCCAGCATAATCTCGACCAGGCGCTCGGGCGAAATCTCAAGCCCGAAATTGCCCGTCGAGATCTCGTGGTTCTGGCAATAGATACATTTGAGCGAGCAGCCGCTAAAGAAGATCGTGCCCGAACCGGCCTCGCCCGAGATAGGCGGCTCCTCCCACATATGAAGCGCCGCGCGGGCCACCTTGAGCGTGTCATCGGCACCGCATACGCCGTGCGCACCCTCGTCGCGCACCGCACCGCAACGGCGCGGACACAAATGGCAGGCGGGCGAAAAAAGTTCGGTCAACGGCGTCGGCATAAAAAACATGCTCCAAAACAACGATTCAGCAGCTCAAACGTAAAGGGACCAACCGCACAGACGGCTCGAGCCCAAGGCGCCGTAATCGTCCGACACGATTTTTGTAATGTCAAGACTGGAATCGATAAAGTGCCGCTTTATGATGTAGGTATTCCGCCCCCCGCGGAGCAACTGGGTGAACCGTCGCGTTTATTTAGGGAGCCCACACAGTCGTACCTAGTACAGGTATCCTTCGTTGTTAAGGACGCTGGAACAGTCGATGAGGGCACCCACCTGTTTTAGGTGGGTTCATTTTCGTAACGTGGGGGGTGGTTTTTATTTGCCGAAAACCACCATTACAGCCCATATGGATCCCCGCCGGTATCCCGACAAGCCATCGACAACATCCCAATATCTGGTAAGCGCGTGATTATCGCTGCGTGCAATTCCATGCACCCCCCTTGGTCGAGTATCATGGTTCGGCTATGCCCTTTGCGCTTAGCAACCTTTGACCTTTTCCTTCGACGCTTGGCGGTTTTTAGATTCATGGCTTCATCCCCGAGCTACATACCGTATCTATGCGTGGCAGCGGCGGCCTTTATCACGACCTTCCTCACGGTGCCCCTGGTCAAGCGCTTGGCAATTAAGCTCGACGCCGTCGACTATCCTTCTAAGCGCCGCATCAACACCAAGCCCATCCCGCGTTTGGGCGGAACGGCGGTGTTTTTGGGCCTGGTCGTTGCCTGCATTGTGCAAATCCTAGGCACCTGGCACCTAGGCTGGCCGCCCGTCCTGGTGCCGCACCCGCGCCTTCACATTAGCTATCCCATGCTGGCGCTCTCCTTTACCGTCATCTTTGCGACCGGCGCTATCGACGACGTCTTCCAGCTCAAGCCCAAGCAAAAGCTAGCCGGACAGGTCCTCGCTGCGCTTATCGCCTGTATCGGCGGCCTGCGGATCGGCGTCATCGTCAACCCGTTTGCCCCCGGCGAGATCATGCTCGGATGGCTCGCCTACCCCATCACCGTGATCTATCTGGTGGCATTCACCAACATCATTAACCTCATCGACGGCCTCGACGGCTTGGCCACGGGCATCTGCGGCATCGCGTCGTTCACCATGTTTTCGATGGCCGTTCTCTCGGGCCGCATCGACGCCGCCGCGCTCTCCATTGCGCTCTTTGGCGCTTGCCTGGCCTTTTTGCGCTACAACTTCAACCCCGCAAGCATCTTCTTGGGCGACTCGGGGTCGTTGCTTCTGGGCTTTGCACTGGGCTCCATCTCGCTGCTCAACGTGAGCCGCACCGCCGCGCTCACCTCGCTTATCATCCCGCTCATCGTTGCCGGCGTGCCCATCATCGACACGTTTAGCGCCATCGTGCGCCGCAAGCGCGCCCACATTAGCATCGGGCAGGCCGACAAGGGCCACATCCACCACCGCCTGATCCAAGAGGGCTACAACCAAAAGCAGGCAGTGCTCCTCATCTACGCCTGGTGCATCATGCTTTCGGCCGGCGCCGCCGCGATTAACCAGGTCGAGGTGCCCATGCGCGTGCTCATCTTTACCGTACTCGCCATTGGCTCGGCGGCCTTTGCCAAGCACCTGCACCTGTTTGAGCCCGTGCTGCGCCACCATTACAACAAGCGCACGCACGAGGACGAGCTCGTCACCCCCGACGATCCCGCCTTTAAGCAGGAGGAGCAGGCGGCAGAAGAACGCAGGGAGGAGCGCCACCACAGGCGCTAGGGTAAGCTGCCGAGGATGCGCCCAGGCGCCGCCGGCCAAACGCGCAGCCACGCCGCGCCCATCGCACATGCCGCCGCTCTCCCGCCCCTCGCGTACTTACGCCCCGACCCTCCAATAAACGCGTTATCATCTTGACCCATGAACATACGTTAGGAGCAATCATGCCAAACGAGAACAGCTACGAAGTCGCGCTGCAAAAGAGCAACGCCATTCGCGAGGGCCTGGCCAAAACGCCCGAGAAGTTCACCATGCTCACCGGCGACCGCCCCACCGGCCGTCTGCACCTGGGTCACTACTTCGGCACCCTCAAGGGCCGTGTTGAGCTGCAGAACATGGGCGCCAAGACCAACGTGCTCATCGCCGACTACCAGGTCATCACTGACCGCGACACGACCGAGCACATCCAGGATAACGTGTACAACATGGTCATGGACTACCTTGCCTGCGGCATCGACCCCGACAAGACCATGATCTACGCGCACTCCGCCGTGCCCGCCGCAAACCAGCTCATGCTGCCGTTCCTGTCGCTGGTCTCCGAGGCCGAGCTGGCGCGCAACCCCACGGTCAAGGCCGAGATGGAGGCCTCGGGCCACGAGCTCACCGGCCTTCTGCTCACCTACCCGGTGCACCAGGCCTGCGACATCCTGTTCTGCAAGGGCAATGTGGTGCCCGTCGGTCGCGACCAGCTGCCGCACATCGAGCTCACCCGCACCATCGCCCGCCGCTTTAACAACCGCTACGGCAAGGTGTTCCCCGAGGTCGACGCACTGCTGTCCGAGACCCCGCTGCTGCCGGGCCTGGACGGTCGCAAGATGAGCAAGAGCTACGGTAACGCCATCAACATCTCGATGACCGCCGAGGAGACGGCCAAGCGCATCAAGAAGAGCCAGACCGACTCCGAGCGCATGATCACGTTCGATCCCGAGAACCGCCCCGGCGTGTCCGGTCTGCTTTCGACGGCCGCCATCTGCACCGGCCGTTCCGAAGTCGAGATTGCCGAGGAGATTGGCATGGGTGGCTCCGGCCAGCTCAAGAAGTACGTGACCGAGGCCGTCAACGAGTACTTCGCGCCGATCCGCGAGCGTCGCCAGCGCTATGAGAACGATCTGGATTACGTGAAGGACGTGCTGCACGAGGGCAACCGTCGCGCCAATGAGATCGCCGAGCAGACCCTTGCCGAGGTTCAGGACGCCATGGGCATGGTGTACTAGGCAAAGCGCCTTCGCACAACATAGACGGTGAGGCTGAATCCTCACCGAAACAGGAACAGGCCCGCTGGCAGATAGTTGCCAGCGGGCCTGTTCCCGAAGTACACCGTTGAATCGCACAGAGGGGAGGAATGCGAATCAAACTCAACAGGGCAGGCTTTTTCATCGCCTATTGCCTGCTCCGTTGCTGAAAACAATATAGTTCACCATGGTTTACTTTGCTGCGACAAACCGCGCCGCCATACCTTCTCCATAAGTTAACCTCGGTAAACCTGCCAAAACCACCACAAAGGGGACAGGCACCTTTGTGGTGGTTTAAGCCACGGCAGAGCCGCTAGAGCCCTGCAGGCCAGCGACAGGCGGCCAAGTCGACGTGCATGTCGTCCTTAAACGCCACACCCTCCCCTAGCAAAAGCTCACGTTGAGCATCGGGACCGCCAAAAGCAAAACCATCGCATATGCGGCCATCGGCAAACACCACGCGGTGACAGGGAATCTCGCCGGGACGCGGATTGCCATGCAGGGCATACCCCACGTACCGCGCACTTCGTGGACGTCCAGCAAGCAGCGCCACCTGACCATACGTGGCGACCATCCCCTCGGGAATCTGCTCGACCACCTCGTACACCCGCTCAAAAAAGCCCTCAGACGCCATTGCTCGCTCCTTTCCACCCG
>CAUAGV010000110.1 GCA_958428675.1 uncultured Collinsella sp. | reverse complement strand
GCCTCACGTTTGTGGGGCGGGCCTTGCTGTTGGGGTTAGCGTTTCTTTCCGCGGAAGAAGAAGCCGTGCAGTGACGGCTTGAGGCCGCGGTTGGCGCGATGCTCCTCGACGCGCTCGTGGATCGAAGCGACGCGCTCGATGACTTCGTCGGGAATCGGCACGTCGGGATTCATGTTCTCGACCTGGCTGACCTCGGCGGCGGCGACCTGGTCGATAATGGGCACATCGTCGTGCGAGATGACAGGTGTGGCGTCTTCCTTCATCTTGCGATAACGCTGCATCATGTCGGTCTGTAGCTGCTGGGCCGAAGGCGGCGTCCAGATGATGGCGTTGGCGCCGGCGGCGATGGTTTCACGGATGCTCTCGGGCGTCTTGCCGCCCGGCGCGATGAGCGGCAGGTTGGGATAGTGCTTGCGCAGCTCGCGTAGGACCTGGGGCGTGTTCTTGCCGGCGGCGATGTTGAGAATCTTGGCTCCAGCGCGCACCTTGGCGTGGGCATCGTCGTCGCAGCGAACGACCGTAGCGATGACGGGGATGTCGGCGATGTTGGTGATGTGCTCGACCATCTCGGCGGTGGCGGGGGAGTTGACCACACAGCCCGCCGCGCCCTGCATCTCGGAGACGGCTGCCATCTGAACGGAGCGCTTGCCGGTGGTGGTGCCACCGCCCACGCCTACGAAGACCGGGCACTCGGCGACGGTCAGCAGCGCCTGCGTAATGGCGGGCTGCGGCGTGAAGGGGTAAACGGCAAAGACGGCATCGGCGTTGGAGTTGCGGATGACCGCGACGTCGGTGGTGTAGATGAGCGATTTGATACGACGGCCGAAGAGCGTGAAGCCGCTGGCCTCCTCAATCTCGTCAGGCATGCGAAGAGCCGCCTTGCGCAGGCGCCCATCGATGGGCAGCGGCTCCATGGGAAGCAGTCCGTTGGGGGTCACGGCTACCTGGGGTTCGGTGAACTCGTCTGCGAGCTCGACCTCGGAGAAATCGACCGAGGCGACGATGTCCTCGTGAACCTCGGCGGGCACATCGATGGGGGCTTGGTCGTTTGCCGCGGCAGGCGTGTCGAAGGAGCTGGTGCCGACGAAGGCGTCGACGCGCTCATTTAGATCGTTGAGGGTATCCATGGAAGCTCGATTCTATGTGATGACGGCCGGCGCGATGCAGCCGGAATTGCGAATGCTAAATCGTTTGACGAGTTGATTTTTCCCCGCCGCGCCATCCGTTAGACCGAAGGGCCGGCGAACGTGAAGGAGCTGTGGTGGCGGGTATTGAGGTGCTATCTTGAATGTCCCGTTTAAAAGAGAGGTGACGCGGTATGGAATTGACAGCAATGTTTAGCTCGATTGGCCTGTGCGTGGGCGCAATCGTTGCCGCCGCGGTCATCTACTTTGTGGTCACGGCCATTAAGGGCAAAAGGGCCGAACGCAAGGAGCGCGCGACGCTTAAACAGCATCGCGACCAGCAGGGCAAACGCGCACGGAGATAGCTTGTTGAGTTTTGGATCCGTACGCTAGCTGCGTTTTCGGATCAGGGCAATGTAGAAGCCCTCAAAGTTGCGGCTAGGCGGAATGGTCAGCGTGCCGGGCATACCGTTGGTGACGGACGAGACGTGGCCGGCGGCTATGGCCTCGGTGAGGGCGTTGGACTCGATGCGCGGCTCCTCGCCAGCTTCCTGCGCGCGGCGTGCCTCACTTTCGCTTGGCGTGCCGTCGAGGGGGATGAGCTCGCAGTCCATATGCTTGTCGAGGGCCTCTTGCAGGGCGTCCTCGTTTTCCTGCGGCAAGATCGAACAAGTCGAATAGACGAGCGTGCCGCCCGGTTTGAGGGCTCCCATGGCGCGGTCCAGAAGCGCACGCTGCGAGCGGGCGCATTTGACGAGCAGCTGCTCGGTCAGGCCGCGCAGGCTTTTCTCGTTGCCGCTGATGACGGTGCCCGTGCCGGTGCAGGGAGCGTCGAGCAGGATGCGGTCAAAGCGGAAGAACTCGTCGAGCTCGCGTGCGTCGGTGCGCATGACGGGCACGTTTTTTGCGCCTTGGCGGTGGAGGTTGGCTTCGAGCTTCTCGGCGCGGGGAATGCTCATCTCGCAGGCGGTAAGGTGCGCCTGCCCCTGCGTGAGGGCGGCGATCTGCGTCGTCTTGCCGCCAGGGGCTGCGCACATGTCCAGGATGTCCTCGCCTGCCTGAGCGCCCAGGACCAGCGGCGGCATCATGGACGACAGGCTCTGCAGGTAGATTTTGCCGTCGCGGTAGATGTCGAGATCCCACAGATCGGAAACCTGGGCCTCGGGCAGGATGAAGGCGTCTGGGTACCAGGTGACGGGGTTGTGGGCGATGTCGGCGGCATCGAGCGCCGCAGCGATGTCCTCGGCGGTTGCCTTGAGCGTGTTGGCGCGCAGCGTGACCGGGCGTGTGGCCGCGGCGCCGAAGCCCTCGATCATGAGCTCGGCATCGGCGGGCGCATAGGCGCCGGCGACCGTGTCGACCATAAAGCGCGGCAGGTCGGCGGCGGAGTGTTGGGCGGCAAGCTGGTCGGAAAGCTCGGTGGCGGCAAACTGCCTGAGCTTGAGCTCGGCCTTGACCTGCTTTTTCTGCTTACGACGACGCGGCTTGGACATCCGTCTTTCCTTCCCATTCCATTACATGTCGAGTGTTTAGTACTGGCTCTCGTGCTTGCTGAAGAAGTCGAAGCGCGGGGGCAGTGGCTTTACGCGGTGCTCGCCGGGCTTCTCGCCCAGGCTCTCCACAAACTCGTCCGTGGAGGCAAAGATGTTGTCCCAGCTAAAGAAGGCGATCGGGTCGATGCCGAAGTACTCGCAGATGAGCTCGCAGCCGGCCGGGACGATGCCGTGCATGAGCACGGTCGCCACGCGCAGCTCGGTAAAGGCGTCGACGAGGGCCTGCGTCATTGCGGCGTTTGCCTCGTTACCCTCGAGCTTGTTGGCGGCCTTGGAGGCATCGCTCCAGCGCTTGTTGGCGGCGCGCAGGTAGTCGTCGCACACGGCAAGCGCGCGGTGCGTCTCGAACTTGTACATGGCCTGCTCAAAGGCGAGGGCTGCCTGCTGGGCGGCTTCGACCACGGTGTCAGAAGCGGCACCGGCGGGGATGCAGCCGTTGCGGTAGGGGCTCTCGTCGCCTTCCTTGACGGCGACGCCGTAGAAGCAGCTGCGGGCCAGGCGGTTGAAGACGCCGGTCAGCAGCGCGCTCTCCTTAAGGGCCGGGTCGATAACGCGCTTGTCGTCGCAGGCGCGCACCTCGTTGCCGTCCTTGTCCTTGCCGGTCACACGCGTGTCGTATGCCTTGGGGCTAAAGCTTACCGGCTTCTCGGACAGGCCGAGCGACAGCCAGTGCGCACGCATCTGCTCGCAGGTGTAGTGGTTGAGCAGGTCGTCTGCCGGCGGGGGAGGCGTCTGCGAGGACGAGCTGGCCTTTTTGCCCATGTAGAGCAGGTGGTAGCAGGCGCTGACGGTGCTCTGCGTGAGGTCCCAGCCCAGGGCCTCCCACATGGCGGTCTGCGCGATGCAGTAGAAATAGATGTTGTCCTGACCGATGAACTGGTAAATCTGAGCGTCGTCAGAGCACCACCAGTCGCGCCAGTCGAGCGAGCTGTGCTGGTAGGTGGGTGCGGGCACCTGCGTGGAGTCGGCGGCGGGCTCGCCCATGAGGGCGGCATCCTGGGCGGCGACGCCCTCGGTCACGCCGGCGGCCTTGGCATCGCGTGCGAGCACGGTACGCGTATAGCTGATGGGCGCCCACAGGCTCTCGGGCCAGCACCAGCAGGTGACGTCGGAGACGCCATCGACCTCGGGCACCGGAACGCCCCAGTCGATGTTGCCGGTGATGCGGAAGGGCACGAGCGCCTTGCCGCTGCGGAAGCGCACGCCGCCGTTGGCGAGCACCGCGTGGGCGTCGTCGCGCTCCTTCCAGCTGGGGAAGGTGACGGTAAAGCTGCTTTTGTTGCCCTCGGGCTCCAGCACGGTGTGCTCGGGGAGCTGGTCCTCGACGGTATCGAAGGCCTCGCGGAACTTGTTCTGGATGTAGAGCTGAGCCGGCAGCAGCCACTCCTCCATGGTCTTGGAGACCACGGAGCGAACCTGCGGGTTCTGGGCGAGCTTGGCGGTGTAGGTCTTCATAAAGTCGAGGTAGGCGGGTAGGTCGAAGTAGAGATTGTCGACCGGGCGCAGCTCGGGCACCTCGCCGGTGAGCTGGCTCTTGGGCGCGATGAGCTCCTCGGGCTCAAACTGGTGGCCCAGATCGCACTCGTCGGCATAAGCCTTCTCGGACTTGCAGCCCTGGATGGGGCAGCGGCCGATCACCTGGCGGCCGTTGAGGAACGTGCCGGCCTTGGCGTCGTAGAACTGCAGCGTGGAGCGCTTGGAGATGGTGCCCTGCTCGTGCAGGCGCTTGATAATCTCCGCGGTCACCTCGTTGTGAATCTGCGCAGCCGGCTCAAGGCCCGAGCCGCCGTAGATATCGCAGCTGATGTTGTAGTTGTTGAGGGTCGCGGCCTGGCGGGAGTGATTGGACTCGACATACTCGCCGATGGACTTGTCGTAGCCCTCGTTCTCCTTGAGCTTGCGGTAGCTCTCCATGATGGGCGAACCGTAGCAGTCGGTGCCCGAGGTGAAGATGACGTTTTCGCGGCCCAGGCGGTCGCGCAGGAAGCGGGCGAAGAAGTCGGCCGGGACAAAGACGCCGCCAACGTGGCCAAAGTGCAGACCCTTGTTGCCGTAGGGCTCGCCGGCGGTAACGATGGCGCGGCGCGGCCAGTTGGGACGGTCGTTCATGGAGTATTTGGATGCCATGGGACTCCTTCGCATATAGGTAAGAGCGCGGCCGGGCACGGGGTTCGGCGGCGCGGTGGTCAATTCGTGCATATCGTTCGACATTATCGCACATGCGGGCGGGTGCGTGGCAGGGGCGCTATCCTAAGATGCTATGAATGAGATTTCCAACATACATGCGTTTGAGGACGAGGATTTT
The DNA here is from genome assembly GCA_958428675.1 of uncultured Collinsella sp. GTDB lineage: Bacteria > Actinomycetota > Coriobacteriia > Coriobacteriales > Coriobacteriaceae > Collinsella. The sequence continues at coordinate 850 of CAUAGV010000110.1, read as the reverse complement.
CTACACGCTTGCTTCGTGTGGGGGATGGCCGTGATCGCGGTGTTTGCCGCGTGCCTGGTGCCGATGTTTATGCTGCTGGGCGGGCCTGCGGACTTGGACGCGGCTGAGGCGGGCGGCTGGACGGCGGTCTTGGGCTGGATAGTCGGCTTGGCTGCGGTCTCAATGGCGTCGTTTGCCGTGCACGAGCTGGTGCATGCGGTGTTTTTTAAGCTGCTGGCTCCTGCGGGCGCGCGCGTGACCTTTGGGGCGAACCTCGAGACGGCGATGATCTATGCCTGCGCCGAGGGCGTTGTGTATTCGCGCCGGCGGTACGTGGCGGTTTGCCTGGCGCCGACGGTTGTTGTGACGACAGCATTTGCCCTGGGGTTTGCGTTCTCGGACTATCCGCTGCTGTGCTACCTGGCGGCTGGTCTGCACTTGTCGGGCTGTGTGGGCGATTGGTATTACGTGCGGACCATTCTGCGCGACCGCCGCATTGTCGCCTGCGAGGATACGTCCTTTGGCGTGCGCTTTTTTGGGTGAGGAGATGTCGATGAAGTCGTTGTTGCTGCATGCGTGCTGTGCACCATGCTCGCTTGAGCCGGTTCGCCTGCTGCGCGAGGAGGGGTTTGAACCCACGATCTGCTGGACCAACCCCAATATTCAGCCGCACAATGAATGGCAGCGTCGCCTGGACGAGCTGCGCCGGTGGTGTGCCGACGGCGACATCGAGCTCATCGAGGCCGAGGAGGATCGCGAGCGCTGGGAGGCCGGCGTGGCCCCGCTGGGTGCCGATCGGCCCCGTCGCTGTCGCGCGTGCTATGCCCTGCGTCTGGCCGAGGCGTGCCGCGCGGCTCGGGAGCGCGGGTTT
>CAUAGV010000109.1 GCA_958428675.1 uncultured Collinsella sp. | reverse complement strand
CAACACCATCGGTCGCCATCAGAGCCGCCTGGTGCGCACCCGCATCTCGTCCAACTTGTCCCCGTGGCTGTCGCAGTGCAGCCTGGACGACCCCTACACCGTCGCCATCAGCCACGGCGAGGGCCGCTTTGTCGCCAACGACGAGGTACTCGCCCAGCTCATCGCCAACGGCCAGGTCGCCACGCAGTACGTGGGCGAGAACGGCAAGCCGAGCATGGACCTTTCCGTCAACCCCAACGGCTCCGCACTTGCCATCGAGGGCATCACGAGCCCCGACGGCCGCGTCCTGGGCAAGATGGGCCATGCCGAGCGCCGCGGCGACAACCTGTACCGCAACGTGCCCGAGCATGTCCCCGGCGACAAGTTCATGCCGATCTTTGAGAGCGGCGTGGCCTACTTCGCTTAATGCGTCCCATCGGGTACAATCCCCTCGGGTAACATCACCCGCCACCGGCACACCCGGTGGCGGGTTCTTTTTTGCTTCGCGCATACAGGAAGGACATCATGGAAAGCCGCAAGCCGTATCTCGCCACCCTGCCCGGACTCATCCTGGGCTGCCTCGTCTGCTGCGCGCTCTGGGGGTCGGCTTTTCCCTGCATCAAGATCGGCTACGGCCTCTTTGGCATTCCCGCGCACGACAGCGCCTCGCAGCTGCTCTTCGCGGGTCTGCGCTTCACGCTTGCCGGTATGCTGGTCATTGTTGGCATGAGCGTGGCCCAGCGCCGTCCGCTCGTTCCGCAAGTGCGCAATATCAAGCCCATCTGCATCTTGTCGCTCTTCCAGACTATCGGGCAGTACTTCTTTTTCTACCTGGGACTCTCGCGCGCCAGCGCCATGTCGAGCTCCATCATCGAGGCCAGCGCCAACTTCCTCGCAATCCTCTTTGCCACCTTGGCGTTTCGCACCGAGAAGCTCAATTCGGCTAAGGTGCTTGGCTGTGCGCTAGGCTTTGCCGGTGTCGCGCTCGTCAACCTTTCGGGCACGGACGGTACTTTTGGCTTTACGCTCGACGGCGAGGGCTTTATCCTGGCCTCCACCGTCGCGGGTGCCCTTTCGACCTGCCTGATCGGCATCTTCTCGCGCGAGCACGACGGCGTCTTGCTTGCCGGGTGGCAGTTCTTGGTCGGCGGCCTGGTCCTCACCGCCATCGGCTTTTTGATGGGTGGCGCGCTCTCCCCCACGGCGATTGCCCCCGCCATCGCGCTCATCATCTACATGGCGCTTATCTCCGCGGTCGCCTACTCGCTGTGGTCGCGCCTGCTTGCCGTCAACCCCGTCAGTCGCGTCTCGGTCTTTGGGTTTATGAACCCGGTCTTTGGCGTGCTGCTGAGCGCGCTGCTGCTCGGCGAGGGCGCTGGCACGAGCCCCGTTACCGTCATCGTTGCCCTGCTGTTGGTCTGCGGCGGCATCATCATCGTCAACAAACCCAAAAAGGCCTAACGAACTGCCCTTATTTGGCAGGGGGGATTCACATACTTTAGTTTAATGGAGTACATCGATGAGCCGAGGGGCGTCACGCACGCCAGCGTGCGCCCCTTTTTTCTAGCGTATCTGGACGCCGGTTTTCTTTTTCTCGGCCTTGACGCGGTAGAGCTCCGCATCGGCAGCGCGAAGTAAATCTTGCCAGGTATCAACACTATCGCCGACCCGCGCGCAACCGATGGACATCCGCAATGCATACGGCACCTCGGCACGAGCGAGCTCGTCGTTAATCGCCGAACACAGGTCCATGATGTCCTGCTCCGCCGTCGCCTTTTGAAGCACCACGAACTCATCGCCGCCATAACGTGCGATAAAGCCACCGGACGCCGAGCAGACCTCTTTGAGCGTAGCAGATACGACCTGGAGGGCATGATCGCCCTCCACATGTCCATAGCGATCGTTAATCTGCTTAAAGCCGTCAGCGTCCATCATAAGCAGATATACATCTTCGGCCTGATCCACATTTGAGAAGAGCGACAGCATATAGGTCTCAAAACGGTTGCGGTTGTTGAGGCCAGTCAACGGGTCGGTCGAGATCAGCTGCTCCTGGTAGATGATGTAGAGCAGCAGGATGCTAATCATTATGCCGACACAAAGGCCGGGCACCGAGTATACGACCTGAAAGGTACCGCCCACCAGGGCCGGAATGGCGAAAAATGCCAAGGTTCGATAGATGGCCTTCGTCTGCAGGCTCTCGACCCTGCGAGATTGCACAAACGCATGCAGGGACGTATGTATAACGTAACAGTAGCTGACGATGGGCTGGATCATACAGGCAAAGCCGCGACGATACACGCCCTGCGAATCGATATAGAACAGGGCGTGCGTCCAGTAACTGGTAAACGCCAGCACGACCACCAGAGCCGTAGGCAACGTTACAAGCGCCACTCTAGAGCGCGCGGTCAAAATGCGAGAACCCTGCACCGTCTCGGAATAGATAAACCAGATGAGACACGCGATAGCAAAGAGCGAAAACGAAACCGCGTTGGAAATCCAGTTGGCCGTGATGCCTACAGGAGTGCTCAAGCCATCCGAGAGCGTCCAGATCATATCGAAGAAAATGTAGGCAGCAGACGTGTAGCCCAGCATGCTAAACAATAGCTGCTGGGTGCTCGAGAACAAGGAGCGACGACTTCGCACGGCAAGCCCGATAAGAACAATCATGCATAGCACGAATATCTCAATCTTGAGTGCCTTAACCACTAGCGCCATCCCTTCAATATCCAAGTGGTCAGAATCGCCCAATTCGAATCAGGGCAATAAACACCCCTTTACTCCGCAGGGGTAAAGGGGATAATAGCAGAGCGCCCGAACATCGCTGCAAAACAGTTTCTGTTCGGGCGCTCATACGGCGCGAATTGCACACGCCGGCATCATTGATGGGTATCGATTGCTACTCGCCATCGATGTCAGTCGCGACGGCCTCCTCGATGGCCTCGACACCGACAGGCGACAGATCCTCCTTGCCTTGGCAGAACTTCTTGTCGACCCAGCCAGTCAGAATCGGAGCCATGATCGCCGTGATGATAACGGCGGTGGCGATCTGAGCGTACGCGGTGGGCGCAAGCTCGGCGTAGCGCGGTGCGACCTCGGCGAGGGCAACCGGTGTGGTCATAGCCGTGCCGGCAATGGTGGAGCAAGCTACAGCGGCCTTGCCATTGCCGCCGCACAGACGCTCGAACGCAAAGGTGATGGGACCGACGACAAACAGCGTGACAAGGCCCAGCAAGATGCCGGAAATACCGCCGGTGATAAAGCTCGACAGGCTCATGGACGCACCGAGCTGAAATCCGATGACGGCAATCGCGGGATTGGCACCGGGAACCAGCAGGTTCTTGATAAACGGGAACAGGTTGCCCAGAACCATGCCAATAACGAGTGGCAAGATGGAGCCGATAATGGTGCCAATGGGAATGTTGGCGAGGCCGGAAACACCGAGGATGATCATCGTGACGGCGGGGCCAGCCGTAAAGAACAGGATACCGACGGCGCCCTGCTCGGACTCATCGCCGAACTCGCCCATGATGCCCGTATAGAGCGCCATGTTGCAAAACGTGATGCCGCCGATGATAGACACGGAGCTCAGACCCAGGAAGTTGTCGTTAAAGAAATATGCCACGCCCAAGCCGAGAGCCGCTGCGACGACCAGCTTGGGGATCAGCACAACGATACCGGTCTTGATGGCACCCGGCGTGGACTTAAAGCTGATGCCGGCGCCCACAAACAGCAGGATCGCGGCGACGATGGTATTGGAGCCACCGCGGCAGGCAGCCGTAAAGAAGCCGCCGATCTCAAAAACCTGCGGGCAGAAGGTGTTGAGCAAAAGACCGACGATCATCGGATAGATCATGATGTCGCCCGGGATGCGCGGGACCTTGAATTTCTTTTGCTCGTTGGCGGTCGCTTCCTGTGCCATGAAACCCCCATTTCCGCTGACGGGATACAAAAGCCCACGTCACGCTTTGCTACAGTAAAGTTTGACCATGGTACCAGAAGAAATAGACCAGCTCGGTGAAAAATCCGACGAGTTGGGATGGAACGAGATTCGGCGCCCGCGACGCCACCCCTATATAAGGCTCAAGACAATATAGAGTACGATGCCCGAGACGCAGCACCACAGCATCGATTTTGTCTTGACCGCCACGACCACGACGCCGGCGGCCGCAATCCAGGGAACCAAGGCAGGCCAGAGTCCCGCGTCGAACGCGCCGGGGCTCACCAAGTCGTTGGCGACCAGCGCGGCAAAGGCGGCGGGCGGGATATAGCCCAGGGCCTCGGTAATGCGGGGCGACAGGGTCCGCCCGCGCAAGGCGAACGCCGGCGCGATGCGAAAGAACGCGATAGCAGCCCACGACGACAGCCACAGAACCAAGAACTCGTTAACGGGCATCGCGGGCACCTCTTCCGTCAAATACAGCATCGCACGCCAACGCAATGGCAATGCCGGCCACGGCGCTTGCCGGCACGGCAATATTCGTGAGGCCCAAGAACTTGCATACGGCGACGGACACCGCGCCCGAAACCGCCGCGACAACGTTGCCGCGCGACAGCCGCTGCGAAAAGAGCAGGCAGATAAAGAGCGAGGTGCAGACAAAGGCCGCAATGGCGGTGGGAACATCGACAACGGCGCCGACGATGGCGCCCATCGTACACGAAACGCCCCATGTTGCGATGAGAATCACGTTGAGCACGAAGGACTCGCGCGGGCCCCAATCCTCCCCTTCAACCAACTTGGCAAGCGAGATGCCATATGCCTCCTCGGTAAGTGTCGCGGCAACAGCCAGCGTCTGACGCTTCGAGGCACCCGTCAGATGCGGCGCGATCGATGCCGAGTAAAGCGCAAAGCGCGAGGAGATGGCAGCAACGCTCGCGACGATCGATGCTGCAGGCACGCCCGCCAGCCAAAGATTGCAGATCATAAACTGGCCGCTGCCCGTCACAAACGTGCTGCTCAGAGCAAAGACCATCCAGGGCTCCATTCCCGTCTGCCCCATGATCATTCCGCACGGCGCGCCTATTGCAATATAGGTAAGCATCACTGGCCAGACGATTTTAAAGATCCTAAGGACCATGCCACTCCCATTCTGGTAAGTCGTCTGCAGCGCGCCTTGCAACGCAGCAGAAATATCAACCGGTGGCAATAAAGTTCACCTACAATTGCCACCGGATCGAAAGACACAACTTTTTAGGAAGTCATTATGACAGCTATCGATCGAGACCGGGCGCGCGCGGCCTTCAAAAGCTACACCGATGCCTACGACGCCACCAACCCACGCATCGCGCTCAAAATCGAGCATACGTACCACGTGGCCGAGGCATGCGATGCCGTAGCGCGCGAGCAGGGCTGGTCGTCAGAAGATATTGACCTGGCATGGCTTTGCGGCCTGCTACACGATATGGGCCGCTTTGAGCAGTTGCGGCGCTGGGACACCTTTAAGGACGCCGAGAGCATGAGCCATGCAGCGCTGGGCATCGAGGTCCTCTTTAGCGAGAATCCCGCCGATGCACCCGCCGTAACGAGCATCCGCGACTTTATCGATGACCCGGCAGAGGACGAACTGATCCGCGCGAGCATCGCCCACCACAGTGATTTTCGCCTGCCCACGGAACTCGACACCCGTACACGGAGCTTCTGCGAGATCGTGCGCGATGGCGACAAGATCGACATTATGCGCACCATCGCCGACAGCACCGTCGACACCATCCTCAAGGTGGATGAGGACACGTTTCTCGCCAGCCACTTCTCGACACCGGCGCTTACCGCCTTTGACGAGCATCGCTGCGTCGCGCGTGACGAGCGCAACGAGCCGGCGGACTACCTGGTGGGGCTCATCTGCTTTATGTTTGAGCTCGTCCATCCGGCAAGCCGTGCACTGGCGCGCGAGCAAGGCG
>CAUAGV010000108.1 GCA_958428675.1 uncultured Collinsella sp. | reverse complement strand
GCCCGCGATGGACGCTCCCGCCGTCGATCCGCTCGATCCTACGGGCGCGACCGGTCAGTTCATGCCCGATCCCTCGGACACCGGCTTCTTTACGCTGTCCGAGTCCGAGATGGTCCAGCAGGACCGTCAGGATCGTAAGCAGGCCAAGGTCCGTCGTCGTCATCGCCACACGGGTCTCAAAGTCTTCATCGTGCTGCTTCTGCTCATTTTGATCGCCGCGGGCGGTCTGGGCTTTGCCTACACGCGCGGCTTTGGCTTTCCGTCCCAGGAGTCTGTCGTTACCGATCTGTTCCAGGCTGCCGGCGACGGTGACACCGCAAAGGCCGAGTCTTGCCTGGCCTCGAGCCTGTCCGAGGACGCCAAGTCGATGATCATCTCCTCGATTCCGCAGGGTGCCACCGTGTCCGTCGAGGGCATGGATCAGTCCATGACCGAGACGACCGCCAAGGTGAAGGCATCGCTGTCCAAGGGCGGCGAGCAGGAGTACACCGTCAAATTCGTGCGTTCCGATAACCATATCGGCTGGGCCGTTTCCTCGCTCGATATGGATTTCTCGGCTGCTGACAACCAGTAGTGACCTTATGGGATTTAGCTTTGCCCGGCGCTTCACCGCAAGTGAGGTGCCGGGCTTGCGCTAGTATGATGAGCTAGTAGTTTTCCAGCAATCATCCAACACATCAGGAGTTGCGTTGTTTTCTTTGATGGATATGTTCTTCGGTAGCTATGCGGGCGATCTTGCCATCGACCTCGGCACCGCAAATACGCTTGTCTCCGTGCGTGGCAAGGGCATCGTCATTCGCGAGCCCTCTGTTGTCGCCATCGACAAGAACGACGAGCGCATCCTCGCGGTCGGTATCGAGGCAAAGCGCATGCTCGGCCGTACGCCCGGCAACATCGTGGCCGTTCGTCCCCTGAAGGACGGCGTCATCGCCGACTTCGATGTTACCGAGGCCATGCTCCGTTACTTTATCGACAAGGCGTCTGAGAAGCGCTATCCGTGGACCCCGCGTCCGCGCGTTGTCGTCTGCGTTCCCCCCGGTGTCACGTCGGTCGAGAAGCGTGCCGTCTTTGAGGCCACGATCCAGGCCGGCGCCCGCCAGGCCTATCTGATCGAAGAGCCCATGGCCGCCGCTATCGGCGCCGACCTGCCCGTCGAGGAACCCACCGGCTCCATGGTCATCGACATCGGTGGCGGTACCACCGAGGTTGCCGTTATCGCTATGGGTGGCATCGTCGTCTCGCAGTCCATCCGTATTGCCGGCGACGAGTTCGATCAGGCCATCCTCACGCACGTTCGTGATGCCTACAACTTGGCCATCGGCGAGCGTACGGCAGAGGACATCAAGATCAAGGTCGGCTCCGCCGTGCCGCTCAAGGACGAGCTCGACGTCGAGGTCAACGGCCGCGACGTGATCACCGGTCTGCCCAAGACCGTGCGCATCGAGAGCGAGGAGATTCGTCGCGCGCTCAACAAGCCGCTCGACGAGATGGCCAAGGCCGTCAAGGACGCACTCGACGCTACGCCTCCCGATCTTGCCTCGGACCTTATGTACTACGGTATTTTGCTGACTGGTGGCGGCGCGCTGCTGCGCGGTCTCGACGTGCGCCTGCGCGATGAGACCGGTGTTTCGGTCAACGTCAGCCCCACGGCGCTCGATAACGTCGTTAACGGCTGTGCCCGCGTGCTCGAGGCCAATGCGTTTGATGGCGGCTTCGTCCAGACCAATGCTTAATTTCCAAAAGGTGGATTCCATTTGGCACGATCTTCGGGTTTCTCCACAAATCTGAATACCAAGCGACAATCAACGGGTATGCGCCCGTTGATTGTTTTCAGCCTGATTTCGGTGTTGCTGCTCACGTTTTACATCCGCGAGGGCGAGGCAGGACCGATTCATGCCGTGCGTTCGGGCGTAACGACGATTACTTCGCCGGTGCGCTTTGTGGGTTCGGCTGTGGCGGCTCCCTTCAATGCGATCGGCAACGTGTTCTCTAACCTTACGGCGTCGCAGGACACGCTTGACGAGCTTAAGAAGCAAAACGAGGAACTGACCTCTAAGGTTGCTGAGCTCTCCGAGGCTCAAAAGACCGCTGAGCGTCTGGAGGGGCTGGTCGGCCTGCAGTCGACCTACAACCTCAAATCGACCGCTGCTCGTATCGTTGGTGCCTCTGGCGATGCCTGGACCTCGACCGTTACCATCGACAAGGGCTCTGCCGACGGCCTTACCATCAACATGCCCGTGACGAGTTCTGCCGGTGTTATCGGCCAGATTATCGAGGTATCGGCCAAAACGTCGACCGTGCGCTTGATTGGCGACGAGAACTCGGGCGTGTCCGCCATGGTGCAGGACACGCGCGCCCAGGGCATGCTGCAGGGTCAGGCTGACGGCACACTGCGTCTTGAGTACGTGAGCGTCGACTCCGATGTTAAGGTTGGCGACATCATCGTGACCTCGGGCATAGGTGGCGTGTTCCCCAAGGGTCTACCGCTCGGCACCGTCTCGTCGGTTGAGAAATCGGCAAACGATGTGTACTACACCATTGTGGTGCGCGCTCAGACGACGGCCGAGAACAACGAGGAAGTGCTGGTCATTACCTCGCTGACCGACGAACAGTCGGCCTCGGATGAGGACGTGAGCACGGCCAACAGCACGCCGCAGGGAACGTCGCGCAATGCTGCGACCAAGACGAAGGACGAGAGCTCGGATGACAGTTCCGACACGTCCGAGACGGCCGATTCCGGCTCGAGCGAATAGGGGGCATGTCCATGGATCTACACGAGCAGGGGATGAGCTCCCGCACGTTTGTGATCGCCGCCATTGTGTGCGTGCTGCTGCAGGCAGGCCTGGCACCGCAGATCTCCATTGCGGGCGGTCGCGTCAACTTCATGATTATCCTGGTGTGCCTAAGCGTGTTCTCGGGCGACCCGACCCGTGCCGTCGTGTGCGGTTTTTGCAGCGGCTTGTTTTATGACCTGTCCGCTGCCGTGCCGGTGGGCGTTATGTCGCTCCTGCTGACCGTGGGTTCTTTTGCCCTGGTGCACAGCGCCGTCGGTCAGACGGGCGGTACCCCGAGTGCGCGCGGCGTCACCGTGGGCGCCTTTGCGCTCGTCATTAATGTGATCTACAGCATCATCTTGCTGTTTATGGGTTTGGAGACGAGCTTTGTCGTGGCGATCTTCGGCCATGCGCTGCCGTCCTCGATCCTGACGGGTCTGGTTGCCATTCCGTTTTTGATGTCCGGCGTCGTGCCGCAGTCCGGCTATGGATTCTCCGCACGTGGCGGACGCCAGACGGGTATGCGCTTTAAGCCCAAGACCCGCAAGCTCAAATAGGGGAGGCTCGTAGATGTCTTCCCAGATGACGGTTATTATCGCCGGTATCGTGCTGGTTGTGGCCATCGTGGTCGCGCTGGTCGTCATGCGTCGTGGCGATTCCCGTTTTACCTACGATACGCAGCATGGAACGGCCCCGCGCGCCACCGAGGGCGAGGGCAATACCGCGTCGACCGCCTTTAAGGGCCGCTTTTCCATCCTCACCACGGGTGTGGGCGCGATGTTTGCGGCGCTTGCCGTCAAGCTGTGGGGCATGCAGATGGTCTCATCGGACTATTACGAGAAGCAGGCCAATAGTAATCAGACTCGCACCGTTACAACACCCGCTGTGCGCGGTCGCATCCTCGACCGCAATGGCGTGGCGCTTGTCCAGAACCGTCCCTCACTTGCTGTCGTGGCCTACCGCGACCTTGCCGAGGATGAGGTTCTGGTTCGCCATCTTGCCAACGTGCTTGGAATGCCTTACGTGGCGGTCCTTCGTAATATTCAGGACAATACAGAGGGCGCTCAGAGCCTGCATACCATCGCGACGGACGTCCGTCGCTCCACGGTTGCCTATATTCAGGAGCATGCCGGCGAGTTCCCGGGCGTCAAGATTGCCGAGCGTACCGAGCGCCAGTATCCATACGGCGAGACGGCATGCCATATCTTGGGCTATACCGGCACCATTACCTCCGAGCAGCTCGAGGCCCAGAATAAGAAAACCTCTGGCGATGATGATGCTTCTGCTGGCAAGATTACGTACCAGTCGGGCGATATCGTGGGCCAGGCGGGCGTTGAGAGCTACTACGAAAACCTGCTACAGGGTATTCGTGGCGAGCAGACCGTCAAGGTCGATGCCTCGGGCAATGTGACCGGTCAGGCCGGCGCCGTGCCCGCGAAGGCCGGCTCCGACATTAAGCTCACGCTCGACCTTAAGATCCAACAGGCCTGTGAGACGGCGCTGGCGAGCGCTATCGAGCTTGCCAAGACCACTGGCTACAGCAATGCCGGCAACGGCGCTGTGGTGTGTCTCGATCCCAACAATGGCGAGATCCTGGGCATGGCGAGCGAGCCCAAGTTCGATCCGTCCGTCTTTATCGGCGGCGTCTCAAATGACGTGTGGACCGAGCTCAATGATGACAAGGGTTCGCACCCGCTGCTCAACCGCGCCATTAGCGGACAGTACATGTCGGCTTCGACCATCAAGCCGCTCTCGGCACTGGCCGGTCTTGAGTTTGGAACCTACACTTCAACGCAGACAACCAACTGCACGGGCTATTGGACGGGTCTGGGCAAGTCGTGGGGCAAGTACTGCTGGCTGCATTCCGGCCACGGCACCATGACGCTGCAGTCGGGTATCGCCAACTCGTGCGACCCTGTCTTCTACGACATGGGCAAGGCGTTCTTTTATGACGAGCAACATCCCGAGGGCCTGCAGGAGGTCTTTCGTCGCTGGGGCCTAGGCAAGACCTGCGGTATCGATCTGCCGAGTGAGGGCGCGGGCCGTATTCCTGATGCCGAGTGGAAAGAGTCGTACTTCACCGACGCTTCTGCCGAGGACCGCAAGTGGAATGCCGGCGATATGACCAACATTGCCATCGGCCAGGGCGACATCTTGGTGACGCCCCTGCAGATGGCGTGCGCCTATATGGGTCTTGCCAACGGCGGCAAACAGTACGTACCTCACGTGTTTTTGTCCGCCGTGTCGCGCGATGGCGACGGCGATGCCTACAAGTACAACGGCAAGGGCAAGAAGAAGCGCCTGGAGGCCAAGATCAACAGCGATTCGGATTTGGCTCTTGTTCGCAACGGCATGCACGACGTGATTTACACGGCATCGACGTCCCTGGCGGCGCACTTTGGCACCCTGACGCCGCAGGTATACGGCAAGTCGGGCACGGGCGAGAAAAGCGGCGAGGACGAATACGCGTGGTTCTGCGCCTATGCACCGGCCGATGACCCCAAGTATGTCATCGCTACTGTCCTGGAGCAGGGCGGCGGCTCAGATACCGCGATGCATGTCGTGCGCGACGTGCTCGGCGTGATTTATGGCGAGCCCGATACCTCTTCGGCCTCGGGCGATTCTTCGGTTCGATAGGAGGTTGCGATGGATTTTTCTCCGGCGGATCTGTTCCGTTCAACCAAGACCGGCTCTCGCAGCAGCCTGGACCGTGTCAACAAGCAACTTTCGGCCTCGCGCGGCACGTTTCGCCAAAAGGTGCATATCGGTGTGCTCGTGGCTACTGTGGCGCTCGTCGCCTACGGTGCCATCATCATCTGGTCGGCTTCGCAGTTTAAGGCCGATGCCTCGTTCTCACGCCATCTGCTGGGAATTGGCATCGGAGCGGTGCTGGCGGTGCTGGTCTGGCGTACCGATCTGCGCGGTATTTCCAATTTCTCGACGGCGTTGCTCGTCATCGACTTGATCGTGATTCTCTCGCCCAAGATTCCTGGTCTGTCCTATACGGGCGGTCTGGGCATGACGGGCTGGATCAAGATTCCCGGTATCGGCTTGACATTCCAGCCGGTTGAGCTTGCCAAGCTCATCACCATCTTCTTTATTGCTACGCTTGGCTCGCAGTATAACGGTCGCATCGATACCGTTCGCGACTACGTCAAGCTCT
>CAUAGV010000107.1 GCA_958428675.1 uncultured Collinsella sp. | reverse complement strand
GGTCGAGAAGATATTGCGCTGGGCAATGGGGTCGACGACGCCCTCGGAAGCCTTGAACTCATCGGCATACATAAGCCAAGCGATTACGGCGCCCACAAAGCCGCCGAGCATATCGGCAATCATGAAGGGGATGCAGCTGCTCCACGGCACCAGGCCTACGATGCACTGGGCAAGCACCATAGCCGGGTTCATGCACACGGCGCCGCCAAAGACAAACAGGCAGACCGAGATGCCAAAAGACCAGGTGGTGATGGCAAACATATGGCCGGAGCCCTGATACTTGGTGCCCTTGAGCACGGTATCGCAGTGCACGCCCACGCCAAAGATGATCATGAGGGCCGTTGCGCCGAATTCGCAGAGGAGTTTGGTAAGCATAAAACCTTATCTTTCTTGTCGGTTATAAACGATTCGTTTAAGCCGCGCACTAGTGCTGCGCGACGACAACGCCCAGGCCATCGGGAATGACGGCAACCTTGGCATCGACACCCTTCATCTCAAAGGCGAGCTTGAGCGCCTCCTCGATAGTGTTAACCGGCGTCATGTGCATATCCTTGAGCATCTGGTGATCGCACAGGTCGGTGACCATGATCACAGGGTGATGCGCCAGGATGCGGGCAAAGATCTGGCTCGTCCACTGATCGGGCAGGGTCTCGTCCTTAGGACGATCGATGCAGGCACGCTCAAACTCCGCCGGATCGTTGTCGGCGATATTGTGATAGAAGCCCTCGCCACCGTGACCGTCGGCACAACCGGCGACGTCGATGATCACGCCGCCCTCGGGAAGCGTGGCCTCGGCAGCGCACATGCCCTTCACGGCCTGGTAGATGTTCTGGTCGAGCGGGTAGCCGCCGTTGGTGGTGATGGCAATCTCGCACTCAACGGGCTCAACGCCGGCAAGGCTCTTCACGAACTCGCAGCCGGCCTCGTGCGCCTTGTGGATGTCGCCGGCAAAGGAGCCAATGACCTCGTGCTTGCCGTTGAGCACCACGTTGAGCACAAAGGCGAGGTGGGCCATCTCAGCGGCAGCAAACATGTCCTCGCTCACGTGGTTGTGGCACAGGTTACCGGCACGCGAGTGGGAATCATTCACAAACTGACCGTTGTGGTTGTACATGATGGTCTTGTAGCTGGCGATGCCAGGCAGGACGGACTTGCGGCTGCCAGAGAAGCCGGCAAAGAAGTGCGGCTCAATGAAGCCCTCGGCAAGCAGCAGATCGCAATCGGCAGCAATCTTGTTGATGATGCACTCGCCACCAGAAGGGAGGGTGCCGATCTTCTTCATCATGCTGTCGTCAGTCGCAACGTGCATAACGATTTCCTCGTTGGCAACGATCTCCTCGCCATATTTGTTGACGAGCTCCTCGTGCGTCGACGGACGGTGCATACCCGTAGCAACCAAAATACGCACGCGGGCCTCGGGCGCAGCAGAATGGATGTGATGCAGCAGAATAGGCATCGTCACACGCGAGGGAACGGGACGCGTATGATCGGAGCTAATGATGACAATATCCTTCTTGCCAGCACAAAGCTCCTCGAGCGAAGGCGAGCCGTAAGGGTTGGCAAGCGACTCCTCCACCAGCTCTTCCTGCGATTTCGTGGTCTTAAACTCGTTTTGATGACCTTCCATCACACCCGCGAAGTTCTTATCCTCGAGCTCCAGATGCAACGTCTTGTGGTCAAACGGCAGTTCACATTCAAACAATGACGAGCGCCCTCTTCCTTTCAACTGACACACTAGATAAACCGTTGGAAGGATACGCCGCTCACCGAAAAACACCACCGTCCACCGACTCATTAACACAACGTTCATATTTGACCCACAACAAAACGACCGCGATCCCGCTTGGGACCGCGGCCGCTACAGTCGTAAGGCGAGAAGCGCACTTTAATCCCTTCAGCCCCAATCCCTGAAGACCGAGGACGAAGGGGCCCGGCGGGTCTCCCTCTGAATGCATTCCGCAGCACGAAGCCCCCTTATCCGCAGCTCCGAAGGAGCAGGATAAGGGGGCTTCAAGTGCGAGGACGCATTCAGAGGGAAACCCATCGGGTCCCGGTGAGAGCCACAGGGCTATCGATTACCCCGTGTTCTGCAATCCTGCCGAGACGCCGGTCACAGTCGAAAGAATCAGGCTCATGTACTCGGCCTTCTTCTCCTCGGCCATCTCGTCCTGGTTCATACGCACCTCGCGTAGGGCGCGGACCTGGGCGATTGACAAGGCGTCAACGTAGGGGTTACGCACACGGACGGCGCAGCCGAGCACGCGACGACGCTGCAGCGGCCACTCGTCACCGACGATGGCAAGGACCCACTTGCGCGTGAGCTGCATCTCGGTGAAGACCTTCTCGGACAGATCCTGGCGATCGCCCAGGTGCAAATACATCTTGGCGATGCGCTGGTCAGTCTTGGCGATCGACATCTCGATGTTGTCGATAAAGGTGCGGAAGAACGGCCACTCCTGGTAGGCAGCCTTAAGCTGGTCCAGATCGCCAAACTGCTCGCAGGCGGTGCCCAGACCGTACCAAGCGGCCAGGTTAATGCGTGCCTGGCTCCAGCTGAAGATCCACGGAATAGTACGCAGGTCGTCGAGCGACTTGGCGCCCAGGCCGCGCTTGGCCGGACGCGAGCCGATCGGCAGCAGACCGACCTCGGTCAGCGGCGTCACGGTCGAGAACCACGGTGTAAAGTCCTCGGTGTTCAGCAGGTCCAGATAGCGCTCGTGGCTTGCGGCGTTGAGCTTCTCGGCCATATCCCAGAACTTCTGCGTGGTCTCGGTGTTGGTCTTCTCGACACTCGGGGCCGACTGCAAAAGCGTTGCGGCGGCAACGGACTCAACATGGCGCTGGGCCAACGTGCGGTTGCCATAACGGGCAAAGATGACCTCGCCCTGCTCGGTGAGCTTAAAGAAGCAGTTGACCGAACCCTTGGGCTGCGCCAGCACGGCCTTATTGGCCGGGCCGCCACCACGGCCCACGGCACCGCCGCGACCGTGCATGAGCACCAGGTCGATATCGTTCTTCTCTGCCCACTTGGCGATGCGCTCCTGCGCGGAGTGCAGCGCGAGCATGGCCGTGGTAGGACCGGCATCCTTGGAGGAGTCGGAATAGCCCAGCATAACCTCCATGCGGCGGTTGGTCTGGGCAAGGCGCTTCTGCACCACGGGCAGCGTGAGCATCTGATCAAGCACGTCGACACAGCCCTCGAGGTCCTCGAGCTGCTCGAACAGCGGAATCACGTCGAGCTCGGGGACATCCTCCTCGTGTGCAAAGGACAGATGGGCAAGCTCAAAGACGTCGGCCACATGCTGCGCGCTCTTGGTGAACGAGATGATGTAGCGGTGCGCCATCTTCTTGCCGTAGCGCTTTTGGATGGAGCCGATGGCACGGAAGGTGTCGATGACCTCGCGCGTCATGGGCTGCAGGTCGCCATGGATACCGTTCTCGTGGATATCCTTAAGGGCGCGGGCATGCACCACGGAGTGCTGACGGAACTCCATCTCGACCATATGGAAGCCGAAGGACTCGACCTGCCAGATGATGGTCTGGACCGGACCGTAGGCAGCACGGACGGCACCGCAGGCAGCCAGCGAACGCTGGACGACGCGCAGGTCCTCCAGGAACTCGTCGGCGCTGTGGTACATGGTGTCGGTGATACGGCGCACGGTGGCGTTCAGACGGTCGGCCATGACGAGCATGACGGCGCGATGCGGCTCGTGCTCGGAGATCAGCTCGGCGCGGGCCGTGTACTGGGTGCTCATCTCGACCTGATGGTTCCACAGGTTGATGAGCTCGGCCGACGGCTTGCTGTAGGTGGCCTCGAGCGTGAGGTTGCGGCCGATGCGGCGGCACTTGTCCTCGAGCTTGAGCACCATGTGGGTGAAGTACTTGGCGGCGACCTCACGGCTCACCTTGGCGGTGACGTTGGGGTTACCGTCGCGGTCGGAACCGATCCAGCTGCCGGGATGGAAGAACGCCGGGCACAGCGGCGGCACGGTACCGGCCTTGTCGCCCAGCACCCAGTCGTCAAAGCGACGATAGATGACGGGGATGACGTCGAACAGCGTGTTATCGAAGATGTCGATGATGGTATCGGCTTCCTCGACCGGCGTGGGCTTCTTGAGCGCAATGGGGCTCGTACGCACCAGGGCGTCGATCTCCTGCAGCATATGGCGCTCGTTCTCCACTAGGTCGGAGCCGCCCAGACGCGGACGCTCCTCCAGCAGATTGGAGATACGGCGAATCTTGCCCTCGACGGCCTTGCGACGGGCCTCGGTGGGATGCGCGGTAAAGACGGGATGGAACTCAAGCTTGCCGAGCAGTTCGTTGGCGCCCTCGACGCCCAGCTCATTCACCAGCTGGTGATAAGCGACGGTGAGCTCGTTGGCGGGATCGACCTCGGTATCGGTCGACGCACCGGCCTCGCGCTCGCGCAGCTGCGCCACACGGTAGTTCTCCTCCGACAGGTTTGCCAGGTGGAAGAAGCTCGTAAAGGCGCGAACGATGACCTGCTGCTTATCGAGCGGCAAGCTGTCGATCAGATCGACGACCTCGCGAAACGCCACGGCGGTGGGCTCGTCGGCGGTGGGCACGCCCTGCTCGTCGACGGCCTCGTCGGCAGCACGGCTACCGGGGTTGCCGGCATTGGCCACGATTTCGGCCGACAGAATCTTGTCGAACAGGTCCGCGATCTCGGGATCATACTCGCTAAGCACACGGCGCTCCAGGCGCAGGAACAGCGCCAGATTATCGCGCAGCTCCTCGGGGATCTCGATCTCGGCGAGACGCTCCCTGGACTCGGCATTCGAGCCGATTCGGTTAACGAGGCGGTTGACCACGGCAGCGACGCGCGCCGCGGCTTCGGGTACAGACTGGTTGCTTAGGTTCTCAGCCACGTTTCCTCCCATTCCTCCTTCTGTGCACGTAACATGCGGTATTCATTATAGGCGCTTGGGAAATACTTTCGACACTGATTGCGCTTTACCACACAAAAGTATTTTCTGCATTGCAAGGGTTTTTGCCCTAAATGGTCGTATTTCTCGGTGGACGGCATACACAAACGGGGGCATTCCGCATAAAAGCGAAACACCCCCGTAACAATCGTTCGCCGCGAGTGGGACGTGTTAGCGGACCCGCAGCTCAAAATGATGCGCTACAGGCGCTCGCGAACCGCCTCGACAACGTTGGCCAAATCGGCAAGGACCTCTTCATGGCTCTCCATGTCGCGCACCTTGACCTTGCCGGCGGCAAGCTCGTCGCCGCCCAAGACCAGGACGAGCTTGGCGCCCACCTTATCGGCCTGCTTAAACTGGGCCTTGAGCGAACGACCCTGGTAGTCGGCCTCGGTCACGATGCCAGCGGCGCGAAGCTCCTGCGTGATGGCAAAGACGTTCTGACGCAGCTCCTTGCCGGTATTGGCAACGTAGACGCACGGGGCCTCCTCGGCACCCAAGTCGTTACCAAAGGCCTGCAGGGCCAGCAGCGCACGCTCAAAACCGACGGCAAAGCCGACGCCCGCCGTGGGCTTGCCACCCTCGAGCTCGACCAGGCCGTCGTAGCGGCCGCCGCCACCGATGGAGCCGACACCGGCACCGGGAGCCTCGACCTCAAAGACGGTACGGGTGTAGTAGTCCAGGCCGCGCACCAGGGTGGGGTCCTCGACATATTCGATGCCGGAGGCATCCAGATAGCGCTTGACCTGCTCGTAGTGCTCGCGGCACTCGTCGCACAGGTTGTCGCCCATCAGCGGGGCGTCGGCCATGATCTCGCGGCAATGGTCGTTCTTGCAGTCGAAGGCGCGCAGCGGGTTGAGCTCGGCGCGCTCGCGGCACTCGTCGCACATCTCGTCGGCGTGATCGAGGATAAACTGCTTGACCTGCTCGCGGTATGCCGGACGGCACTGCGCATCGCCCATCGAGTTAATAAGCAGGCGAAGCTTGGACAGATCGAAGCCCAGGCGCTTGTAGAACTCCATGAGCATGATGATGCACTCGGCGTCTGCCGCCGGATCGGGAGCGCCGAGCCACTCGATTCCCACTTGATGGAACTGGCGCAGGCGGCCCTTCTGGGGACGC
>CAUAGV010000106.1 GCA_958428675.1 uncultured Collinsella sp. | reverse complement strand
CCGCGAGATGCCGGCGCAACCCTGGGGCGATTATCCGGTTGCCTTTGGTGGCGAGTCGGAAAGTGAGCTTCGCGCCCGTATGGCCGCGGCGCTGTCCCGCATCATGGCCCGGCCCCGGCACGACTGCGTGCTGGCCGTCTCCCACGGCTCAGCCTGCCAGGAGTTTCTTAGATGCGTGACCGGCGGGGGAGAGCTACCCGACAACGGTGCCGTGCTTCATTTTGGCTATTGCGACGGGGCGTTTTCGCTCTTGGGTTGGTAACGAACGAAAGGACCCCTATGAATAAAGATCTGTATCTGGTCCGTCATGGACAGACGATATTCAACCTTAAGCGTATCATTCAGGGGTGGAGTGACTCGCCGCTTACGCAGTTGGGTTGCGACCAGGCGGCGCGCGCCGGCATGTTTTTACGTGCGCGCGGCATTGAGCCTGATCATGCCTACACCTCTACGCTTCATCGCACCGAGCAGACTATCGCCAACTTGTGGCCGGGCTTGGCGTACGAGCGCCTGGACGGCCTGCGTGAGTGGTTCTTTGGCGACTTTGAGGCCGAGCGCGTGATGCTTATGCCCGAGCGCCCGTGGCGCGACTTCTATCGGCAGTTTGGCGGCGAGGGCCAGATCCAGGTGCGCACGCGCATGGTGGCGACGCTGACCGATCTTATGCAGCGTCCGGACCATACGTGCGTGCTCGCGGTAAGTCATGGCTCAGCTATCAAGGAGTTTTTGGACCACGTGCGGGGCGCGGCGGCCGACGAGCGCGAACGCGTGCCGGGCAACTGCTCAGTGCTGCATTTTGCGTTTGACGATGCGGCCG
This sequence comes from uncultured Collinsella sp., assembly GCA_958428675.1. Lineage (GTDB taxonomy): Bacteria > Actinomycetota > Coriobacteriia > Coriobacteriales > Coriobacteriaceae > Collinsella. The sequence goes on along the minus strand of CAUAGV010000106.1, from coordinate 5,299 downwards.
ATACGTTTGAACTGGTTGAGATCTTTACGCAGGAAGACTACGCGCGCGAGCTGGGGCTTGAGCCGCTCGTGGCTGCCGCGGGTCCGCAGCGCGGGTAGTTTGGGCGTGGCGGTGCGGGTCGCCGACTTACTTGCTCGATGCGAAAGGGGGCGGAGATGCATGCGCTGGCGTTGCATCTCCGCCCCCTTTTTTTGTTGAGCTGCCGAGTCTTTGTGCTGGGCGTTTAGGCTCTGTTAGAACCGTGAGATCTGGTGAGTGAGCAGGCCCGTCGGAACCTGCGCCGCGCCGCCGCTGACCTGCGCGGCGGGGAAGAGCACAGCTACGGCAAAGTTGAACGGCTCTTTGCCAGAGTAGGCGCCGGCAGTGCGGGCCTCGTCGGCCAGAATCTGCGATGCCCCAGCCAGCGCGGCAGCGTAGGTGGGGTCGTCTGCCGGCGTCGGCTTCGGTGCCTGGTCGAGCATGGCTCGGATGGCGGCAACAGCGTCCTCGCGCTTGACTTCCCATACGCGATGCGTAATGCCGGTGGGGTCGGTGACGGCATAGAGCGACGCTCCTTCTTTGGCGGCGCCAAGGATGATATCCATGACGGGCGAGGCTTCGTAGGCGAGCGTTACAGGGCGGGGCTGCACCTTAAGCTCGGCGATCGCGCGCGCGGCGGCGAGTGCGTCGACGCTCTCGGCGGCAGCCTCGTCGCTACCCATCAGTACGTTAACCGGGCAAATCGCCACGACACCCGTCGCGCGACCCGGCTCGCCCGAGCATTCGTACACGTAATACGCCGCGCCTGGATCCTTGAGCATTAGGCCGTCAGCAATGGCGCCGCGCAGGGCGTCGTTGCCGCTCAGGATACCGCCCATCGCAGGCAGCGCCTCGAGCACACGGTCCTGAGCCGGGCGGATGCAGGGAAACGGAAGTGCTTTCATGGGCGGTCCTAACGCGCGAGTCGGTTTGTTCGCGGCTTATTATGCCCCAACTTGGCCGCTTGCGTCCCAGAGCGTGTTATCGGCAAGCGCGATGAGCACGTTTTGGCAGCGAACGATATCGGCATGGGGCACATACTCGTCGGGCTTGTGTGCGAGCGCCAACGAGCCGGGGCCGTAGCTCATACAATTGCGGTTGCCTGTCTTGCCGGCAATGACGGCGGTATCGGTGTAGCCGGTAAAGAAGCCGACGGTCGTGTCCGCGTCCGTCACGCCATCGGCGGCGCGCTTGAGTGCAGCTAGAAGGGGAGAGTTCGGGTCGCGCTCGATGGCGGGGCGGTCGCCCGTCACGGTGTAGCTGCCATGGCAACCGGGAACGGCGGCTTCGGCGACGGCGATGGCATGCTCGACCATATTGATTGCGGCGGCCGTATCGGTCGGCGGGGTCAGGCGCATGTCGACCCAGACTTTGGCGCGGTCGGGTACGACGTAGGGGCGATATCCGCCCTCGATTTGGCCAAACGTGATGGTCGAAGGCCCCAGCTCATCGTGCGCGGGCAGCGCCGCAAACGCGCGACGAAGCGAACACACGACCTCGGCTATGGCGGCGACGGCGTCGGCGCCCTTCCAAGGCTGGCTTGCATGAGCCGTGACGCCGGCCATCTCGATCTCGAACCACGTACGCCCCTTGTGCGCCACCTGGATCTGTCCGTCGGTGGGTTCGGTGTCCAGCACCCATTCGCGCGAGCCGACCCAGCCAGCATCGATCGCGGCCTCTGAGCCGCGCATGAAGTCTTCCTCGTCGACCGAGCAGATGAGCGAAAAGCCGCGGCGTGGCAGCGCGCCATCCGCCGCCACGCGCTCGAGCGTATGGACCAGTGCGGCAATGGCGCAGGCCAGGCCACCCTTCATATCGCAGGCACCGCGGCCATAGAGTTTATCGTCGCGCACAACCGCCCCAAGCGGTGCGATGCCTGCGTCCCAGCCATCGCCCAAGGTGACGGTATCCATGTGGCAGATATAGATCAGCCGCGGCTCGTCGCTTTGGCCCGGCACGGTGACTTTAAGGTTGCGGCGCCCGGGCAGCACCTCGAGTTCCTCAACCTGCACGGCATGGAGCACCGGATGACTCAACCGCTCCAGCTGAGCCTCAACCAGCGCTTTGATATACCGCTCAATTTCATCCTCATACGCGCCCGGGTCTGAGCTGTCGATCCGCACGAGCTCCTGCGTAAGCCGCCAGGCAAAGTCCTCATCAACCATATGCAACCTCACAATCAGTCTGCTTTCCAAACCGATTGTAAGCCTCTTGAGAGATCCGCGGCGTGCGCGCAGCGGTATTTACCGTTCGCAGGCCGAGCCAGCGCGTTTGCCGTCCAGGCGGGTTTACAAACGACGCGGTGGGTACGTACCCTTCATGGACGACATGCTGTGCGACATATCTGCCTTTCGGTATCACCGGATACCCCCACAGGTCTTGGCAATAATGCCGGACCTGCCCGATTCTGCGGACGATCCGCGCAGGGAGCACCTATGTGAGCATCCGCTCGTCAAGCATTTCCTGGGCACCCCGTTACACGTGTTGGCGCAGGGCGTCTGCGGGCGCAAGGGCGATCGCATTGTCAGGCATGTTTGGAACGGGGAGAGGCCGTTTGATTCCGTGCGGCAGACGGAGTTTGGCCTCGATGTCGCGTCCCCGCTCTTTACCCTGCTGACCCTGGCTTCCTCGGTCTCAAACGAGCGTCTAATCATGTGCATGTATGAGATGTGCGGCACCTTTGCCGTGTGCAAGATTGCGCCTCAGGTAAAGTCGGCACTTGAGCAGGCATATGGGAGCCGATGGAGTGACGCACGGTCGGGCTGGGAAAACGTAAAGGATGTCTCGGGGAATCCAACGGACTTGTGGAAACGACCTCCCTTGATCGAGTTCTCTGAACTTACAGAGTACGTCGATAAGATCCCGGGGCTCCGCGGTGCTAAATCGTTCACACGTGCCGCGAAATGCATTACGGGGGTGGCGGCATCGCCGCTTGAGGTCCAGGCTTCGATGCTGTTTGGCCTTACGAGGTTGCGCGGCGGCGAAGGCCTGCGCCTTACCAATAACGTCGAGATTCGTATGACGCGCAGCGCCCGCCTGATTTCGGGGCTTGATAGGCGCTATGCCGATATCCTGCTGGCAAATAAGGACGGCAGTCGAGAGTGTCTGGTTGAATGCCAAGGTAAAGCCATTCACGGATCCATTGAATCCAAGATCTCGGACTCCGATCGAACGACGGCCTTGCAAGCCATGGGATATCCCGTCGTTCTGATGACCTATGGTCAGCTGGCCGACTTCGATGCCTTCCGCGTGGTGATGGAGCTCATCATGTCCTATCTCGATGTGCCGCTGAAAGACAAGACGCCGCGACAGCAGGAGCTCGAACGGCGGCTTCGTGAGGAGATTTTTATCGATTGGGCAGGAATGTAGCCGCGCGGGTGGAAAACGGTCGCGCGGACTAGAGTTTTGGTCACAAAAAGACTTATATTTCGCCTTGGAGGGGCCTTAAAAATGCTATCTAGAATAAGTTGTTTCGGAAAATGGACAGTCAACTTACATTCGGCACATAGAGATCGATTTTTACCTACTAAAGTCCCTGATAAAGCTGTTTATCAAAGCGGGTGTGCTTAGCGACTTGAGCCTCACTATCGATTATCTGAAAAAACTTGTTCTGGGTATCATTTTAAAGTCGTCCGGAGCAACAAAATCGGCCCCCGTTTCGTGAAAACGGGGGCCGAATGGGCTTCGTGGTCTGTCTGGCAGGATTGGCGCCGGCGCTATTTAATCACGCGCACACGATACATCGACGGAATTTGCTTAAGTGCCTCGATCGTGCTGCCGTCCAGGTGCTCATCGGTGTCGAACATGGTGTAGGCGTTCTCGCCAGCGGACTCGTTGGTCATGCGCTGCACGTTGGCATTGTCCTTGGCCAGGATTGCCGTGATCTGGCCGATCATGTTAGGCACGTTGGCGTGCAGGCAGGCGATGCGGCTTGCGGCGCGCGCCTTGCCCATGCTGCAGGCGGGGTAGTTGACGCTGTGCGCGATGTTGCCGTTTTCCAGGTAATCCTTGAGCTCGCTGATGGCCATGTCGGCGCAGTTGGCCTCGGCCTCGCCGGTGCCGGCGCCCGAATGCGTGGTGATAAACGTGTTGGGCATCTTGACGGTCTTGGGCGTGGCAAAGTCGCAGCTAAACCAGCTGAGCTTGCCCTCGCGCAGGGCAGCGTCGACGGCGTCCTCGTCAATGATGGTCTCGCGCGCGTAGTTGATGAGCACGGCGTCGGGCGCCAGCAGGTCGATCTGCTCGGTGCTGATCATGCCGATGGTATCGGCCTTGCTGGGCACGTGCACGGTGAGGTAGTCGCAGCCGCGGCAGAGGTCCTCGAGCGTGCCCACGCGCTGCACCTCGCGACTCAGCACCCATGCGTGCTCGACGGAAATGAACGGGTCGTAGCCGTAGACGTCCATGCCCAGATCGACACAGGCGTTGGCGACCTTGGAGCCCACGTTGCCCAGACCGATGACACCGATGCGCTTGCCCTTGAGCTCGCGGCCCACAAAGGCCTTCTTGGCTTTTTCGGCATCGACCTGAATCTCGGGGTCGTCGGCGTTGTTGCGCACCCAGTTCATCGACTGCACGACGCCGCGGCTCGAAAGCACCAGCATGCCCAGGACGAGCTCCTTGACGGCGTTGCTGTTGGCACCGGGGGAGTTAAAGACGACGACGCCTTTCTTGGCGTACTCCTCGACGGGGATGTTGTTGACGCCGGCGCCGCAGCGGGCGATGGCGCGGATGCCCTCGGGCAGCTCGTAGCCGTGCAGGTCGGTGGAGCGCATCAGGATCGCGTCGGCCTCCTCGGCGGTGCTTACAAACTCGTAGCCCTCGCCAAACTCGACTTTGCCGTCTTTAGTGATGTCGTCGATGGTCTTAATCTTACGCATGGAAAACTCCTTAGCGGATTTGTATAAAACAAGTGGTTTGAAGTGGCTGGTCGGCCCGCGGGTTGCGGGCTAGTTAGATCGCGGACTCAAACTATGCTGCGCTTCGAAGTCCTTCATGTACGTGGCCAGCGCCTGCACGTCCTCCATGGTGACGGCGTTGTACACGCTGGCGCGCATGCCGCCGACGAGGCGATGGCCCTTGACGTTTTGGATCTGGTGCTCTGCCGCGCCCGCAACAAAGGCCGCGTCGAGGTCGGCGTCGCCGGTACGGAAGGTGACGTTGGCGATGGAGCAGCTGTTGGCCTGCGCGGTGCCGTGGAACAACTCACTGTGCTCGAGCAGGTCGTAGAGCAGGTTGGCCTTGGCCCAGTTGCGCTCGGCCATGGCAACAAGTCCGTCGG
>CAUAGV010000105.1 GCA_958428675.1 uncultured Collinsella sp. | reverse complement strand
GGGCTCTGAGCATGTTGAGATGTTCTGCCTGGAGAGCGAGGCCCAGATGCCCGCCAGCGAGGAGGAGCGTCGCGAGGCCATCGAGGACGGCGCGCACATCAGCTGCGGCTGGGGTCCCAAGGAGGTTCACCTGGACGAGGCCGGTCATGTGCGCGGCATCACCTTCAAGCGCTGCACGCGTGTCTTTGACGACGAGGGCCGTTTTGCGCCCGAGTACGACGAGAACGACCTGCGCCGCGTCGATGCCGACCGCGTGGTCATGTCCATCGGCCAGTCCATTGTGTGGGGCGACCTGCTGGCTGGCTCCAAGGTGGAGCTTGGCCGCGGTCAGGGTGCCCTTGCCGATCCTCAGACCTACCAGACCGCCGAGCCAGACATCTTTGTGGGCGGCGACGTCTACACCGGTCCGAGTTTTGCCATCGATGCCATCGCCGCCGGCCACGAGGCCGCTGTGTCCATCCATCGCTTTGTGCAGCCGGGGTCCACGCTCACCATCGGCCGCAACCAGCGCCGCTACACCGCGCTCGACCGCGACGATGTCGTGATTGAGAGCTACGACAACGCGAGCCGCGAGGTTGCCCACGTGGACCGCGAGCGCGAGAAGGCCGCGCCGTTTAGCGAGTACGTCGAGACCTTTACCGAAGAGCAGGTGCGCGCCGAGACCGCCCGCTGCCTGGGCTGCGGCGCCTCGATCGTCGACCCCAACAAGTGCATCGGCTGTGGCCTGTGCACCACCAAGTGCGCGTTTGACGCCATCCATCTGGATCGCGACCGCCCCGAGTGCTCAACGATGGTCAAATACGAGCAAAAGCTCCCCAGCCTGGGCAAGTACGCACTCAAGCGTGCCATCAAGATCAAATTTGGGAAGAAGTAAGAAACGCAACAAGCAGGAGAACGGCGCAGAGAGCGGTTGGACAGCGAGCGAGTCCTAGGCGTGGCGAGGTGCCTTGAAAGAGGAGGGCATAGGGCTTTTGCCCATGCCCGACGATTGAAAGGCAGATCGCCCGTCTGGGGCTCGCGCAGCGTCAAGCCGACCGCCGTTCGTTAGAACGGCGGGAGAAAAAATGCACGAGCTCGGAATCGTCTATCACATCATTCGCGATGTTGAAAATGTGGCTCGCGCCAATGGCGTGCGTCGCGTTTCGAGCGTGACGTTGCTGCTGGGCGAGGTCTCGGGCGTCGTTCCCGACTTGCTGCTCGACGCTTGGCGCTGGGCAGCAGATAAAAAGCCTATCACCGAGGGCTCGGAGCTTATCGTGGAGCCCGTTGAGGCCGTGACACATTGCGAGGCGTGCGGCCGCGACTACGCGACGGTCGAGTACGGAAAGACCTGCCCCCATTGCGGTAGCGGCGAGACTTATCTGCTGCAGGGCCAGGATGTCATGATCAAGCAGATCGAGACCCCCGACGAGAACCTGGCAGACGCTACCCCTGATGGTCCCGCTGCTCCTGACGCCGTCGACGCCGCCAACCCCCTCCACATCGCCTAACTTAGTCATTGGGGACGTTCTTAAACGACTAGTCATTAAAGAACGTCCCCAATGACTATTCTTTTTTGACGGTTTGCTAGAGCATAACTAACGAAATTAGTCAAGTCACGTCTGTTTAAACAAAATATCGAAGAGTCAAGCAGGTTCTTATCCGATTTAAATCGGTATTAGTGAATGCTGTGCCTGTATCTGTTTTCTAAGATGGTCAAACTAATTATGTTTAGCGAGGAATAGCTGAAAACCAGCGATGTAACCAACTTGTAACAAAAGCATAACGTTTAAACAAATAATCCAACCATTCACATTTTTCCTATAAATTTGCCACACTTGCGGCTATACTCTTTTTTGTCGTGTAGGAAATACGTAGACAAAAAGGAGGTTATGTGATGGTAAGTATTGTTCTTGCTAGCCATGGTGACTTGGCGGCTGGAATCAAGCAGACGGGCTCGATGGTCTTTGGCGATCAGCCGTCTGTAGCCGTGGTCTCGCTCGAGCCGAGCATGGGCCCCGACGACTTCCGTGCCAAGGTCGAGGAAGCAGTCGCTTCCTTCGAGGACCAGGAGCAGGTGCTCTTCCTCGTTGATCTGTGGGGCGGTACGCCGTTCAACCAGATCAGCGGGCTCATCGAGGGCCACGATTCCTGGGCTATCGTCACCGGTGTCAACCTGCCTATGCTCATCGAGGCATATTCGCAGCGCTTTGACGCAAAGAACACTGCACATGCGATCGCAAAACATCTCGTGACTGAGGCTAAGGCTGGCGTGCGCGTCAAGCCCGAGTCTCTGGAGCCCGAGGAGAAGAAGCCGGCTGCGGCCGCCGCTGCTCCTGCAGGCGCCATCCCTCCGGGAACGGTCATCGGCGACGGGCACATCAAGATCGCCCACGTCCGTATCGACACCCGTCTGCTTCATGGTCAGGTGGCCACCACGTGGACCAAGCAGATCAACCCCAACCGCATCATCGTGGTTTCCGACGGCGTTGCTCACGACGAGCTCCGCAAGACCATGATCGAGCAGGCTGCCCCTCCGGGAGTCCATGCCAACGTCGTGCCCATCAAGAAGATGGCCGAGGTCGTCAAGGACACGCGCTTTGGTGACACCAAGGCCATGCTGCTCTTCGAGAACCCGCAGGATCTGCTCAAGGCCATCGAGGCCGGCGTCGACATCAAGGAAGTCAACATCGGTTCCATGGCTCACTCCAAGGGCAAGGTCGTCGTCACCAACGCCGTCGCTATGGGCGATGACGACGTTAAGACTCTCGAGGCCCTCAAGGCCAAGGGCGTCAAGTTCGAGGTCCGCAAGGTTCCTTCGGATTCCTCCGAGGATCTCGACGCCATGTTGAAGAAAGCTAAGGCCGAACTGGCCGCTCAAGCATAGTAAAGGAGGGTCCGATACATGTCTGCAATCACTATTCTGCTTGTTGCGATTGTCGCGTTGCTTGCCGGTATGGAAGGCATTCTGGATGAGTTCCAGTTCCATCAGCCGCTCGTGGCATGCACGCTTATCGGTCTCGTAACCGGTCACCTTCAGGAGGGCATCCTCCTGGGCGGTTCGCTCCAGATGATGGCCCTTGGCTGGGCTAACGTCGGCGCCGCCGTCGCGCCTGACGCCGCCCTGGCCTCGGTCGCTTCTTCGATCATCATGGTGCTCGCCCTCAACGGTGGCGCCACCGATTCGGCCAAGGCCGTTACCGCCGCTATCGCCGTCGCCGTGCCTCTGTCGGTCGCTGGTCTGTTCCTGACCATGATCTGCCGTACCCTGGCTACCGCTATCGCTCACGCCATGGACGGTTGCGCCGAGAAGGGTGACTTCGCCGGCATCGAGCGCTGGCAGTACGCTGCTATCCTCATGCAGGGTCTTCGTATCGCCATCCCGGCAGTGCTTCTGTGCATCATCCCGGCCGAGGCTGTTACCAACGCGCTTAACGCTATGCCCGACTGGCTGTCCGGCGGCATGGCTGTCGGCGGCGGCATGGTCGCTTCCGTCGGTTACGCCATGGTCATCAACATGATGGCCACCAAGGAGACCTGGCCGTTCTTCATCCTCGGCTTTGTCCTTGCTGCCATCCCTCAGCTCACGCTGATCGCCCTTGGCCTCATCGGCATCTCCCTTGCCCTCATCTACCTTGGCCTTAAGGATCTGGCCAAGCAGGGTGGCGGCATGGGCGGTGGCTCCGGCGACCCGCTCGGCGACATTCTGAACGATTACGAGTAGGAGGGGAGTGATACATATGGCAGAGAACAAGATTCAGCTCACCAAGGCTGACCGCAAGAAGGTTTGCTTCCGTCATCAGTTCCTTCAGGGCTCGTGGAACTACGAGCGTATGCAGAACGGCGGCTGGTGCTTCGCAATGATCCCTGCGATCAAGAAGCTCTACACCAGCAAGGATGACCAGATTGCCGCTCTTAAGCGCCACCTGGAGTTCTATAACACCCACCCTTATGTTTCCGCCCCCGTCATTGGCGTTACCCTCGCTCTCGAGGAGGAGCGCGCCAACGGTGCTCCGATTGACGACGTCGCCATTCAGGGCGTCAAGGTCGGTATGATGGGCCCGCTCGCCGGCGTCGGCGACCCCGCCTTCTGGTTCACCCTTCGCCCGATTCTGGGCGCTCTGGGCGCTTCCCTGGCCCTGTCCGGCAGCATCGCCGGTCCGCTGCTGTTCTTCTTCGCGTGGAACATCATCCGTTACGCCTTCCTGTGGTACACGCAGGAGTTTGGCTACAAGGTCGGCTCCTCCATCGCCAAGGACCTCTCCGGCGGCCTGATGGGCAAGGTCACCGAGGGCGCTTCCATCCTGGGTATGTTCATCATCGGCGCCCTGGTCGAGCGCTGGGTGTCCATCTCCTTCACCCCGGTCGTCTCCAAGGTCACGCAGTCTGCTGGCGCCTTTATCGACTGGGCAAATCTGCCCTCCGGTTCTGAGGGTGTCAAGGAAGCACTGACGATGTATAACTCCATCGGTGCTAACGCCCTTGATCAGGTGAAGGTCACCACGCTTCAGGCTAACCTCGACCAGCTCATCCCCGGCCTTGCCGCCGTGTGCCTGACCCTGCTGGTCTGCAAGCTCCTCAAGAAGAAGGTCAGCCCGATCGTCATCATCCTGGCTCTCTTCGCCGTCGGCATCATCGGTCGCTTCTGCGGCTTCATGTAAGCACGCTTCGGCTTAAGACCGAGAATTGCTAGGCAAGGGCTTTTGAGCCATTGAAACGGACCGCACCCGGTGGGTACACTGGATGCGGTCCGATTGTTTTATTTGGAGGGCGAGGCGCGCATGGCGCAATCTCAGAACAGCACGGTCGATCTGGCAACGCCGGCAACCTGCCTGATGGGGCTTACCAGCCACGGCAACGTGATGGTGGGCAATAAGGCGTTCGAGTATTACAACGAGCGCAATCCCGAGGATTATATTCAAATCCCGTGGGATGAGGTCGACTATATTGCCGCCGAGGTTTTACGCGGCACCAAGAAGATCACGCGTTTTGCCATCTTCACCAAGGACAACGGTCACTTTACGTTTTCGACGCGCGACGACAAAGAGACGCTTCGTGCTGTCCGCAAGTACGTCGACGAGGATAAGCTCGTGCGTTCGCCCGACTTTATCGATGTGACGGCCAAGGGCGCCAAGAGCATCCCCTCCGTTATCAAAAACCTCTTCCACAAAGGTAACTAGCTCCTCATAAGTTGCGGTGAAATAGTTCCTAAATACGGCTTTAGATGCTTCAGACAGGAACTATTCCACCGCAACTTCGAAGTCTAGTCATGCGACGTATTGCGATGCAGTAAATCTGCTACACTAGTACAACATGCCTCCGTAGCTCAGGGGATAGAGCACCGCTCTCCTAAAGCGGGTGTCGACGGTTCGAATCCGCCCGGGGGCACCAGAAGTAAATGCAGGTCAGACGGTATAAATCGTCTGACCTGCTTTCTTATATAAGGGCATCGTTAACGTCAGTTGGGTAGAATTTGGGTAGAAAGTTTTTTTGTGAAGGGCTATGCCCAAAGTCCGGTTTCCAACCCTTCCCACAGCCTACGGGCTTATAAGAAGCCCTTCGGCCATGGAAAGCGTTGAAAACCTAGGGTGACGTTGCTGTGAGATGGGCGAGTTTCCAACAGCCCCCGGCGTCTTCGGGTTTCGCCTGGGACCCTGCGGCACCGTGGACCGTTGAAAACTCGCCCTTCCGCTTGGAAGAGGGCTTTTACCCCTTAAAATTGTCCGAAAGTGACAACGACGCAGGAGGTCCGGTATGCCTGCCAGCAAGAAAGAGGCAAAGGAGTTCGTCAAGCGGTGGCAGAAGCGCCTTGCCGCCATCCCCGCGGGCTCCAACAACGAGCAGCAGGACACGCAGAAGTTCTGGGTAGATCTGCTCATCAACGTCCTGGGCATCCCGTCCAACACCATAGACAGCTTCGTCGACTTCGAGCGGAAGGTGAGAGGCCGACGCATCGACGTGTTCGTCTCCGACCATAACTTCCTGTGCGAGCAGAAGTCGTGGGGTATCGACCTCGACAAGCCAGAACCCAGGAACGGCGGCATGGAGACGCCGCTCCAGCAGGCCATGTGGTACGCGCGGCACCTGCCGTACTCCGAGCGCCCCCGCTGGGTGATGACGTGCAACTTCGGGAGCTTCCGCCTCTACGACCTCGACAGCGAGA
>CAUAGV010000104.1 GCA_958428675.1 uncultured Collinsella sp. | reverse complement strand
GCACCGCATTGATCTTATTGGTCTGCAGGTTGCCGATCATATCGAAGCGCACCTCGGGCAGCTCCGGATGCTCCGCCAGACCCGTGAGCTTGCGAACCAGCTCCTGCGGGCGGTTCTCGGCAAAATGGCGATACCCCGCCTGGATGGCGGCAACGGTCTCATCGACACCAACGGTCTTGGACACGGCAATGAGGCTCGCGGCGTCGTGGGGACGGCCCGCGCGATCGAGCGCCGCATAAAAACGTTCCAGAATCTGCTCGCGGCGAGCGCGCATCAAGTCCAAATAGTTATCCATTGCCAATCGCCTCCGCTGACAGCCAAACAAGTAGTCCCATGCTAACGCAAGAGCGCGGCCCCGCATGTGCAAGGCCGCGCTCACTTAGGTATTTACAATCTTTCGACGAACGGGGTTACTTACTCCTCGTCGTCCTCGCCATCGTCCTCGTCCTCAAGATGATCGAGCAGGTAGCGAAGACCCTCGCTGACCTCGCTAACGGGCACCTTGGCAACGTAGCGCGCGTCGACGGCGGGCCTCATGATAACACCCTCGCCCGAAGGCACGCGCATGCTCTCGAGCTCATCCTCATCAGTGCAGGCGATATCACCGGCAGTCATACGCTGTCCGGTCAACAGGAAGGTCAGACGGCAGGCGGCATCGATGGAAATCGAGGCGATGCGATCGAGATAGCGCGATACCATGATGGCGCGGCGCAGGTCGTCATAGTTGCTGTCGTCGTCCATAAAGTCGCCCGTATCCATACGGTTAAAGGTGCGGAAGAACTTCTCGTAGGCGGCGTGCACTGGCTCGTCCTCGACGGCCAAGTTGCAGATGATGGACATGTCGTTGGTGACGAGCGCAGAAAGCGAAGAGCCCAGCACCTGGTAGACGGCCTCAGCCTCGGCCTCGACCGTGCCGACAAGCTCCTTGGGCAGCGAGATGTCGGCCTTGATCATATGACGCGTGGCACGGCAAATCTGGCGAACCTTATCGGTCATGCGCTGCAGGTTAAAGTCGACGTAGATGATCGTCTGCAGCAAGCGGAAGTCGGAGGCGACCGGTGACTGCGTGGCAATCAGGTTGTAGCAGACGGCCTCCAGGTTGGCGCAGCGTGCGTCAATCGAAAGCGTGCGCTTCTTGGTCTTGGTGGCGAGCTTGCGGTCGTCGGTAACATAGGCCCTCACGGCATCGTGGAGGGCCAGATCGACGGCCTCGTAGATGCTCAGCATCTCGTGGCGGGCCTCGATGAGCTGACGGGAAAACAGTTTGCGCATGGTTCACTCCAATCAGTTGGGTGCGGTCATGCCGCCCGCACAGTGAATACGCACCGGACCAGGTCCGATCGGCTTGGGACTAGTCGCACCGATCAGCCAAAGCGGCCGGTGATATAGTCTTCCGTCCGCGAGTCCACCGGGCTGGTGAAGATCGCGTCGGTTTGACCATACTCGATGAGCGTAGCGGGCTCGCCGGCAACTTCCTGCAAGAAGAATGCGGTGTAGTCGCTAATGCGAGCTGCCTGCTGCATTGAATGCGTGACGATGATGATCGTCATCTCGGGCGCCAGCTCGGCCATCAAATCCTCGACCTTAGAGACGGACGTGGGGTCGATGGCGGAGCAGGGCTCGTCCATCAGAAGGACATCGGGTTGCACCGCAAGCACGCGCGCGATGCACAGACGCTGCTGCTGACCGCCCGAGAGCGCCAAACCATCCTTGTTGAGCTGATTGGATACCTCTTTCCAGAGGTTGGCGCGCTTGAGCGATTCTTCCACGATGTCATCGAGGTCACTTTTGCTAGTCACGCCCTGCAGACGAGGGCCAAAGGCGACATTCTCGTAGATGGATTTGGGAAACGGATTGGGCTGCTGAAAGATCATGCCCACGCGGCGACGGAGGTCGACCGGGTCGACACCCTCGGCATAGATATCGTTGCCGTCGAGCGTCATGGTGCCCTCGACGCGCGTACCCTCGATCAGGTCATTCATGCGGTTGATGCAGCGCAAAAACGTCGACTTGCCGCAGCCCGAAGGGCCAATGAAGGAGGTGATGGCGTTTTTGGCGATGTTGAGGTCAAGCCCCGTCAGCGCATGAAAGTCACCGTACCAAAAGTTGAAATCCTTGGCCGTAATGGCCGCTTGCTCCAACGCGGGAGCGGACTGATAAACGGACATGGGACTCCTTAACTAGCGACGCTTACGCGACAGGAAGCGCGCAAACAGGTTGAAGGCCAAAATGATCACCATCAGCAAGAGCGCAGTGCCGTAGGCTGCGTTCATGTTGATGCCGTCGTTGGCAAGCAGGTACAGGTGAACGGTCATGGGACGACCGGAATCGAGCGGCGAAATAGGTAGATTGATGGCCTGGCCCATGGTGTAGAGCACCACGGCGGTCTCGCCGATGGCACGGCCGATGGCAAGGACGATGCCCGTGGCAATGCGGCCAAAGGCCGAAGGAAGCACGATCTTGGAGACGACCTGCCACTTGGTAGCGCCCAGGCCGTACGCGCCCCAACGGATATAGCGCGGAACGGCGCGAATGGCTTCTTCGGTGGTGCGCATGACGATGGGAAGCATCAAGAGCGCGAGCGCCAGAGCGGCCGAGACCATCGAAAGGCCCAGGCCCATAGCCTCGACAAACAAGGCGTAGCCAAACAGGCCCATAACGATGGAGGGCACCGAGGCCAAAGCGTCAGCAGCGTAGCGAATGAGCTCGACGACCTTGCCCTGCTTGGCGTACTCGGCCAGATAGACGGCTGCCAGCACAGCGATCGGCGTGCAGATAAGCATGGCGAGCGCCGTCACGTAGACGGTCGAGACGATCGTGGGCCAAATTCCGCCCTCGGCGTTGACGCCCTGGGGCCAACCGAAGATAAAGTCGAGCGAGATGTGTGGCAGGCCGTTGATGACCACGTAGGCGATGATAGCGACCAGCACCAGCGTGGTGATGTAGGCAGCGGCACGAAACACGCCAAGCATGATCTTGTTGGACAGGTCCTTGTTGATGCGGCCCTTCTTGCCGTGGGAAAGGGCACGCTTGATGCGCTCGCGCGACGAGGTCGTATCGACCGTCGTGTCAACGGAATCGGACATAGCCTACCCCCTCTTCTTCTTGGAAATCAGACGGACGATACCCACCAGCGTGGCGGAGATGATAAACAGGACCACACCCATGCCGAACAGCGCCGAGCGGTGCAGACCCGAGGAATAGCTCATGTCGAGCGCAATCTGGCTCGTGAGCGTCGAGATGGGGCTCGCAATGCTGTCGGGAATAACCGGGGCGTTACCTACGACCATGAGCACGGCCATGGTCTCGCCGATGGCACGGCCCATACCCAGCACGATGGCATCAACGATACCCAGCTTCGCGGCAGGTAGCACGACCTTATAGATGGTCTGCCACTTTGTGGCGCCCATGGCATACGATGCCTCGCGAATGCCCATGGGAATGGAATTGAGAGCATCGATGGTGAGCGTGGTGATGGTAGGGACGATCATGATGGCGAGCACAAACCACGCCGTCAGCGCACCAAAACCAAGGCCGCCGGTCAGTTGTGCGATAAACGGGCGGATGATGATCATGCCAAAGAAGCCGTAGATGATGGAGGGTATGCCCGCCAGCAGGTCAACGGCGGGGCTGATGAGCTTGCGCACGCGCTTGCCGGCGATCTCGACCAGGTACACGGCCGTGCCCACACCTAGCGGCACGCCCATGGCGAGCGCACCGACGGTCACCAGACCTGAGCCGGCAAGCAGCGACATGATGCCGTAGTGGCCCTCAGAGGGCGCCCACGTAAAGCTAAAGAAGTCCGCCAGACCGATGTCGGTAAAGACGGGCAGCGCCGAGTACGTGGTAAAGACAAAAATCAGGATGACGGTAACGACCGCCAAAAACGCGCAGGCAAAGAAGATCCACTGCAGCGCCTTCTCCTTGATATAGGTACTGCGCGATACGAGCGCCAGCTCGCGCTTCTTGGGTGCCTGAGCATTCTGCTCAGTCTGGGAGTTTTCCTGTGCTTCCATGCTACTCACTCCCCTTCTCGTCGTTGGTGACGGGAATAAAGCCCGCCTCGCGAATCTGCTTGTCCATCTTTTCGGACGTCACGTAGTCGATGTAATCCTGCGCCTGCTGCGAAGGAGCACCCTTCACAAAGAAGTAAAGGTCGCGCGAGATGGGATAGCCGCCGCTCGCGACCGTCTTCTCGGACGCCTCAACATGATTGACCGAGACGGCCCTGACCGAGGTCTTGGCGTTGAGGCTATCGACGAAGCCCAGCGAAATGTAGCCAATGGCACCGCGCGAACGAGATACCACGTCGCGCACCTGGCCCGTGCCCGAAAGAACGGCCGAGCGGCGATCGAACGGCGTGCCGTCCATCACGATGGTACGGAAGGCCTCACGCGTGCCGGACGCCTCATCTCGGTTGATAACCTGAATCCTCAGGTCCTCGCCACCGACTTCTTTCCAGTTGGTGATCTTGCCGGCGTAAATATCGCGGAGCTGCTCGGTCGAGAGGTTATCGACCGGGTTATCGTCGTTCACGATGACCGCGATACCGTCGTGGGCAATGACGATGGGAGTCAGGCCCAGATCCTGTTCGTCGGCATTGAGTCCACGGGAGGAGCTGGCGATATCGGCCGTGCCGGCGCTGACGGCCTCGATGCCAGCAGAAGAACCCAAACCGGAAACGAGCACGTCGATGCCGGTCTCCTCCTTAAAGCCCTCGGCCGCAATCTCGGCGATAGGAAGGCAGGTCGTGGAGCCAGCGACGGTAATGGAAGAGGTAGAAGATCCCGAAGAACAGGCGCACAGCGTAAGCGTAAGCACAGCGGCGCTCAGGACCGATACGATCTTTCTCATAGCATCACGCCGATCGCAGCATGGCGCCCACAGGTGCCGCCCTCGTTACGGTAGGAATAAAAGCGGTCGTTCTGACGCACGGTCGAAAGCTGGGTATCCACGATATTATCCGCGTCGACACCGACATCTACCAGCGCCTCGCGAATGGCAGCGGAAAGATCGAGCATGCGAGAGGTACTCGCATCGATGCAAGAGAACTCGGCGGCAAAGCGATCCATGAGTTCCTGGGATACCTCATATTCGTCACCCAAGATATGGGGGCCGATATAGGCGGAAACGCCGCTCGCATCGCAACCGGCAGCATCGCAAAGCGCCTGGCACGCCTTGGCGGAAATGCGTGCAATCGTGCCCTTCCAACCGGAGTGCACCACGGCAAATCCGCCAGGGGCCACCAGCACCACGGGAACGCAGTCGGCAAAGCAGAGCAGCACGGGTACGTTATGCGCCGTACAGACGATGGCATCGCAGCCCTCGGCAATCTGCTCGCGGACGTCCTCAAGGTCATCGGCGCCGTTCGAGGTCACCGCAACGATATGGTCACCATGGACCTGATTGGGAACGAGCAGGTTGTGCTCGCACTCGGCGGCACCCATAGCCTCGAGCGCGCGACGACGATTTTCTTGAACAGCAAAGGGATCATCGCCAACATGCGAGCCCAAGTTGAGTGAGGAGTACGCATCTTCGGAAACACCACCGGCGCGCTCGGTGAAGGCAAAGCGAACATCGGATGTCGCGCCTTCCACCAACGTAACTCCATCATGGTCGACACGCGAAACTTTGTCCGCACGTGCTGCCATACTAAAGCCTCCTAATAACACAAGTACCGCGGCATCGCCGCTACAGCCAGCGTTTATACGGCTGTCATACTTCTCTAAAAGGATACCTGCTGCGCTGGAGGCAATCGTAAAGGGAACGTAAAGAGATTGGAGGTTCTAGTTTACAAAGTCGAAATAAAAAGGGCGCGTCCATACGGACACGCCCCTGTGCACAACAATGCAAAGAACGACTTAGAAGCTGCCGCGCTTCAGGAAGTCGGGAAGCTCGAACTGATCGTTGCCGAAGTTAGGAAGCTCGGTGCCACCGACGTTGCGGGTCGGAGCGGCCTGAGCCGGGCTGGTGGCCGGAGCGGTGCGCTGCGGCTCAGCGGAGGCAGCGGCCTTGCTCTGAGACTGCTGAGCAGCAAAGAGCTCGTCCTGACGGTTGACGTTGGAGTCGGAGAAGCCCGTAGCGATGACGGTGATACGCACCTGATCGCCCAGGGACTCGTCGACAACGGTACCGAAGATGATGTTGG
>CAUAGV010000103.1 GCA_958428675.1 uncultured Collinsella sp. | reverse complement strand
CTGCAACACGGAGCTGCCATCAACCTTGCCGGCATCCTCGCCGTTGAGCTTGAGGGTCACGTTGACGCCTAAGAAGTTGTTGGCGGCATCGCATGCAGCCTGAATCTGATCATCGGTCAGCGTTCCATTGAGCGGCTCATAGGCATCGTTGCCGAGCTTGGAAAGATCTACGGTCTCGGCCAGCGAGGCAAGCTCGAGCTCGGCATACTTAATGACATGTTCGCGGTTGAGTTTTTCGTTGGAGCGCGCCTTCTCGACGGTAAACTTGCCGGCCTGCTCGTCATAGGAGCTATTGGCCTCGAACGCGCCCGAACGGCCCTCGTTAAACTCGTCGATGGCGGCGCCCAGATCCTTCTCAAACTGCTTTTGGTCAAAGGTATCGGAGAGCATGGACAGGTCGACGTCTTGATCAAGATCGACTTCGTTGGAGGTAGCGGTTGTTTTGGTCTTGCCGCTTAAGGATTCCACAAGGCGAACCGGCCATACAAAGGCTTCGTTGTGGTTGATGATCTCTTTTGCGGCAGCTTCGCCGTCGACGATGGGTTCATCGGACTCGGGCTGATAGGTCCAGCTAAAGTCATCGCCTGTCACGGTGAGCTTATAGTGCTTCCAAGCCGAGTTGACCTTGGTGGCGGCAGACGAAGCGTTGGAGAGCGAGACGTCGACGCCGGCGATGGTGGTGTTGGGGTAGGCTACCCGCGAAAACGCTACGACGCCTACGATATAGACAATGACGATAAGACCCAGGACGACAAAGAGCGTCGTCTTTTTACCTGACTTATTGTTCTCGGCGGGTTTGCGTGCGGGGCCGCGATTGCCTCGAGCGTGCGTGGGGGGCTGCTTGGGCGCATTGCCGTTTGCCTGACGCTGCTGGTTCGGGCGTTGGGAAGCGTTTGCCGCACCACGCTGCTGACCGTGGCTCGGCGCGATAGGACGCGGCGACTGAACGCCGCCGGTGTGCCTGCTCGGCTGCTGCGGATCGGGAATCAGTTGAGTTCGATCGTTTTGCGACATCGTATGCATATCCTTCGAATTTCGCCTTGCGGCTCATCGTGTTTTTACTGGGCTTGCATTATAGCGATTACCCAGTTGTTTGTGGTATGGAAACGGTGGCATTCAAAAGAGGTGGGACATTTGTCCCACCTCTGAGTCGTTCTTTGTCGCTATCCGCACACACCGCATTTTGCACAGGCCGAAAGTGCGGCCGGAGCCTGCGCGATGCCGCCCTTTGCCGTCTCGCGCAGCGTGGCCGGCAACGCGTGGCCCACCGAGAGCATGACATGTGCCATCTGGTCAAACGGCACCAGGCTCTTAATGCCGGCGAGGGCGAGTTGTGCCGAGCTAAAGGCCGCCGCCACGCCGATGGCGTTGCGGTTTTGGCAGGGCACCTCCACGAGGCCAGCGACGGGGTCGCAAACGAGGCCCAGCAGGTTGCTCAGCGCGATGGAACTGGCGTCGAGCGCCTGCTCGGGCGTGCCGCCGAGCATCTGCACCAGCGCGGCGGCTGCCATGGCGGCGGCGCTTCCGACCTCGGCTTGGCAGCCGCCCTCGGCGCCGGCAACGCAGGCGCTCGTGGTGAGGTTGAGGCCGATGGCGGCGGCGCAGTAGAGCGCGTCCATGATCTGTTCGTCGTCGAGCTCGAGGTGGTCGGCGAGCGCCAGCACGCTGCCGGGTACGACGCCTGCGGAGCCTGCCGTGGGGGCAGCGACGATCACACCCATCGTGGCGGAGCGCTCGAGCACGGCCATGGCGCGGGCAACGGCGTCGGTCTGGACGGCGCCCATTAAGTTGGAGCTCAGGTCGTTGCTGCCGGTGGCATCGACAAGTTTTGCCTCGCCTCCGATGAGGCCGCCGAGCGATCGCTGCGGATTGGCGATGGGGGCTGTGGTCTCTTCGCGCATAACCTCGAGCACGCGGCGCATAGCGGCGACGGCGTGGGCCTCGCCGGTCAGACGAGCCTCGCGCACGGCCATGACGGCGCCGATGTTGAGGCCCAGTTCGTCGCACGCATCGAGCAGCTGCTCGCCGTCGTCGAAGATTTCCTTTGCTGAGACGCCGGGGGAGAGCGATGAGGCCGAACCGGGAAGCTCAATGAAGGTGGCGTAATCGACATTGTCGAGCTTGCGCAGCATGGGGACGACGGTGTCGTCGGGGGTGCCATCGGTTTCAAACACGGAGTAGGCCTGGCCGCCCACCTCGGTGCGGTAGGTACGGCAGAAGGCGATGTTCACATGCGCGTAGGCGAGCAGGTTCGTGAGCGCGGCGAGCACGCCGGGAACATCCTGGTGCGCCACGAAGAGCGTGGAATACATGCCCGAGATGTCGACGCCGACGCCGTTGATGCGACTGATGCGCATCTTGCCGCCGCCCAGGCTCTCGCCGCGAACCTGTGCCGTGGCGCCCGTAAGGTCTTGCATGTCGATGTCCACGGTGTTGGGGTGGATGGAGGCGTCGTCGCCCTTAATGTCAAAGTGATATTCGAGGCCCTGCTCGCGTGCGAGGTCAAAGGCCTGCTTGATGTTCTCGTCATCGGTATCGAGGCCCAGGATGCCCGCGACGAGCGCGCGGTCGGTGCCGTGGCCGCGGTAGGTATGGGCGAAGGAGTTCCACAGGCCAAAGGTGACTTTGGTGATGCGGCCTTCCAGCAGGCTGGCGGCAACTTGTGCGCACCGCAGGGCGCCGGCGGTGTGCGATGAACTGGGGCCGACCATGACGGGGCCCAAGATCTCGAATGCCGAGGTCGTAGCTAGTGTTTGTGGCTTGCCTGCCATATGCGCTCCTGTTCTATCCCATCGTCCTGAGGGACGGGGCATAAGGTCGCCTGCTCGGACAGTCCTGCTCGCACGGAGAGCACATTAAGTGCTCTCCGGCTCGTGCGGAACTCGCGATCGACCTTATGCCCCGCCCCTCGGGACTAAGGATACATGGTAGAAGTGCGCGCGTTGCAAAATTCATTAGCTGGTGACGCGGCGCAGGCTCATATCGAAACATCTTCACTACCGGATTAATAAAAAAGAAGTACCGCTTGGGGGCGGTACTTCTTTTGAAAGTGTGTGCGTGTTGTGACCTTGGTAGTTCCCAATTACAGTCCGCAGGCTGCTTTGAGTTCTTCGACTCGGTCGGTTTTTTCCCAAGTGAAGTCGGCGTCTTCGCGGCCGAAGTGACCGTAGGCTGCCGTCTTTTCGTAGATGG
Source organism: uncultured Collinsella sp. (assembly GCA_958428675.1). Lineage (GTDB taxonomy): Bacteria > Actinomycetota > Coriobacteriia > Coriobacteriales > Coriobacteriaceae > Collinsella. Next base: position 2,983 of record CAUAGV010000103.1, on the reverse strand, counting down.
GGCGACGCAGGTCCAGATCGCGGATGATGGCGCCCGGGCGCAGGTCGAAGGTCTTTTCTACGGCTTCAACGATCTTGTCCTCGGCGACCTTTGCGGTACCGAAGGTGTCGACCATGATCGACAGCGGCTTGGAAACGCCGATGGCGTAGGCCAGCTCGACCTCGCAGCGGTCGGCCAGACCGGCGGCGACCACGTTCTTAGCGACCCAGCGCGCGGCATACGCGGCGGAGCGGTCGACCTTGGTGCAGTCCTTGCCGCTAAAGGCGCCACCGCCGTGACGGCCGTAGCCGCCGTAGGTGTCGACGATGATCTTACGGCCGGTAAGACCGCAGTCGCCCATAGGTCCGCCGATGACAAAGCGGCCGGTCGGGTTGATGTGGATCTCGGCGCCCTCGGCGAGCTCGACCCCCTCGTCAGCGAGCACGGGCTTGATGACTTGCTCGGTCACGTCGCGGCGCAGCGTGGCGTTGTCGATGTCCTCGGCATGCTGCGTGGACACGACGACCTTCTCCACATTCACGGGAGCGCCGTCGACGTAGCGCACCGAGACCTGCGTCTTGCCATCGGGACGCAAGTAGGGCAGCGTACCGTCCTTGCGCACCTTCGCCAAACGCTCGCTCATGCGCTGCGCCAGGTAAATCGGCATCGGCATGAGGGTCTTCGTCTCCTTGCAGGCATAGCCGAACATCATGCCCTGGTCACCTGCGCCCACCGTCTCGTAGACGTCTTCCGCCTCACCGTGCTGCGCCTCGAACGACTCGTCGACACCCTGCGCGATGTCGGGCGACTGCTCGTGGATGGCGTTCAGAACGCCGCAGGTCGTGCCATCGAAGCCGTACTTCGCGCGATCGTAGCCAATCTCGCAGATGACGTTGCGCACGATGGTCGGCACGTCGACATAGGCCTGCGTGCGAATCTCGCCCGCCACGACGACCATGCCCGTCGTGGTCATGGTCTCGCAGGCGCAGCGCACCTTCGACACATCGGCGGGCTGGCCCGACGGCGTGATGTAGCCCTGTTTTTGAAGCTCGGTTTCCTTCTCGAGAATCGCGTCGAGAATCGCGTCGGAAATCTGATCGCAGATCTTGTCCGGGTGACCCTCCGTCACCGATTCGGACGTGAATAGATACGTAGAATGCTGTTCTTCGGCCATGAAGCTCCTCCTTCATCGTTGTCGGCCGGACCACCTTGGCACAACGCCAGGTTGGTGTCGGGATCGCAGAGCCAACTCTCTCCCCCGACTCTTGATAAACGGATGTTCGCGGACGCAATTCGTGCGCCCTCGTTTATGCACGCGGTACTTTACCACATCGTTGTCTATTCTAATTGAGAACAAAAAAGAAACAATTCTCAACCGCAGCCGCTTCGCGGAGCTTCTCCCCGCCACCCTTCCCAATACGTCGGGCTCATGACGCCCGCAGCCCCATCAGCATTCCATCGGCATCCCGCCGCCTCGACGGGGCCTTGCAATGCTACACTCATCATGACAGACCGACACCCCCTCGGAAGGAGCGGGCATGCTGAGCAACAACGCCTATACGCAAGAGTATTTCGACATCATGGAGAGCTTGGGCGGCGACATCGAGAGCCGCCGCGCCGCCTACGATTACATGAAGAATTCCACCGCTATCGTGCACCATCAGGTGATTTCAACCTCCTTCGTGCCGCGCCTCTACGATCGACGCACGCGCGAGATCATGCGCACCACGGTCGAGACGACGCACCGCATTCTTTGCAAGGTGATCGAACACTACCTCGAAGACCCCGACTACCGCACCATCTTCGACTACGACCCGCGCTTAGCCGAGCTCATCTTGGTGCCGCGCGGCTATGACGCCGTGCTCCCCTTCGCGCGCTTCGACATCTTCCTCGACGAAGAGACTGGGGAAGTCGCCTTCTGCGAGTTCAACGGCGACGGATCCTCGGGCATGAACGAGAACCGCGAGATCACCAACTCGCTCGCGAACGCGAAGACCTTCCAGGAGTTCGCGCGCCGCCACAAAGTCGAGCCTTGCGAGCTCTTCGATGCCTGGGTTGAGGACTTCATCAGCATCTACCATACCTACAAGGGACGCGTCGAGCATCCCCGCTTCGCCATCTGCGACTACCTGCAGAATGGCGTCGTAGACGAGTTCCACCTGTTCGCAAAGAAGTTCGAGGAACACGGCTACCCGTGCTGCGTATGCGACGTGCGCGACCTCACCTTCGACGGCGAGGTGCTCCACGACGCGCAGGGCCAACCCGTGCATGCCATCTGGCGCCGCTGCGTCACCAACGACGTGCTCGAGTTCTGGGACGACTCGCAGGCGCTCATCAAGGCAGTGCGCGCGCAGAAGGTGGCGCTCATCGGCAGCTTCGCCGGGCACATCGTGCACGACAAACAGATTTGCGAGGCGCTTTTCCACCCGAAGACGCAGGCACTCCTCACCGACGAGGAGAACGCATTCGTCGCGCGCACCATCCCCAAGACGCGCTACCTCGACTCAAGCGAGATCGACCTTGACGAGGTGCGCGCGAACAAGGATGCCTGGATCGTGAAGCCGACCGACGCCTACGGTGCCGCCGACGTGTACGCCGGGTGCTTCCAAACGCAGGAGAAGTGGGACGAGATCATCGACCGCTTCGCCAACGGAGCAGCAGGCGCGCCGTTCCTCGTGCAGCGCTACATCACGCCGTACAAGACGCACATCTTAGAGCCCGACCACGACATCGAGAGCCTCTCCGACGAGGAAGTCGACCGCACGGGCGCCATGTACAACAATCTGGAGGGGCTCTACTGCTACAACGGACGCTTCCAGGGCGTGTTCAGCCGCCTGGGGCCCCTGCCTACCATCTCGAAGCCCATGCGCGGCATCACCGCGGCAACCATCTGGGTCGACGAGTAGGAAGGCGCTCGCATGGGCTTGGGAAACCGCATCGTGTCGGTAGTGTGCGCGATCTGCCTTGCGGTAAGCTTCGTTGCCGCCGGGTTTGTCGCTGTCGC
>CAUAGV010000102.1 GCA_958428675.1 uncultured Collinsella sp. | reverse complement strand
AGGAAAAAGTCGAGGCCGCCATTAAGCTGTTGCTTGAGGGCATAGGCGAGGACCCAACTCGTGAGGGCCTGCTGGAGACCCCGGCGCGCGTTGCCCGTATGTATGGTGAGATCGCCGGCGGCATGGACCAGAGTGCCGAGGAGCACCTGTCCAAAACCTTTGCCGTCGCTTCGAACGATTTGGTTATCGAGCGCGACATTACGTTCTACTCGTTGTGCGAACATCATCTGCTGCCGTTTTATGGCAAGGCCGCCATTGGTTATATCCCTAACGGTCGGGTGGCTGGGCTTTCCAAGCTCGCCCGCACGGTTGAGGTCTATGCCCGTCGTCTGCAGCTGCAGGAGCAGCTGTGTGCACAGGTTGCCGATGCCCTCATGGAGTATCTTGCTCCCCAAGGGGCGATTGTACTGATGGAAGCCGAGCACATGTGCATGACGATGCGCGGCGTGCAAAAGCCCGGCACCAAGACCGTGACGCTCGCTCGCCGCGGCGTCTTTGAGACCGATCCCGCGCTCGAGGAGCGGTTCTTTAGGATGCTGGGCCGCTAACCATGAGAGTCGTCAACGACTTTACATCGAAGACCGATGAGGGGACGCCGCGTCGCGGCTTTATGGCTTCGGGCCTGACTCCCTTTGGTGCCATGCCTCGCATTGATTACATTTGTGCCAACGGGCTGTTCCGGCGGCACTTGGGCAACATTGCACAGTTGGAATCGGGGCGCATCTTTTGCCGCCACGGTATTGACCATCTGCTGGATGTCGCGCGCATTATGTGGATTAAGAATCTCGAGGAACAGCTCGAATTTGACCGCGAGGTCATCTATGCCACGGCACTTCTTCACGATATCGGCAAAGATGAACAGTATGAATCGGGTATATCCCATGATGTTGCAAGCGAACGCGTCGCTGATGCGATTCTCAGCGGCATGCCCGATGACGTGGCGTTTGAACCAGCCGATGCCGCAGCCATTAAGACGGCCATTCTGGGCCATCGAAAGCTGCGCGTGAACAGCCAACCGCTTGAGCGTCTGCTCTATGCAGCCGACAAAGCGTCGCGTGCCTGCTTTGCATGCCCCGCGCGCAACGCTTGCAACTGGAGCGATGATAAAAAGAACCTGTCGATTCGCGTGTAGTTAGTTTGCGCGGTCGGGGTTCTAAACGAAGGAGACGATCGCGATGAGTAACAAGAAACTGCCCGAGAATGCAACCAAGACTGAAGGCGCCGAGCTCGCTCGCCGTGGAAGGGACGAAATATCCACTGCAACGGCGGTGCCTCACATGAGCTATGACGATCTGCGCCACGCCGATCGTATTGTCATTGACGGCCTTGAGGTTTTTGCCAACCATGGCGTGTATCCCGAGGAGAACGCGCTGGGTCAGAAGTTCATCGTTTCTCTGGTGCTCTATGCCGACCTGCGCGCGGCGGGGGAGCACGATAACCTGGATGCCTCGATTGACTACGGCTCGGTGTGCCACGATGTCGATGGCTATCTGCGCGAGCATACGTTTAAACTCATCGAGGCGGCAGCCGAGGGGACGGCCCAGATGCTGCTGCGCCGTTATCCCTCGCTGCTTGGTGTGCGCATAAAGCTCGATAAGCCGTGGGCTCCTGTTGGCCTGCCCCTGGCAAGCTGCGGTGTCGAGATCGAACGCGTGCGCTAACCGGTTCTAATACGACTCTATGGGTGGCTGCTTGAGCCGCTGCGACAGAGCTCTATTGTTGGGGCAGTACGTGTCGAGCAGGGCATGGAACCGCTGATTGTGGCTTGGCTCGAGCAAGTGGACGAGCTCGTGGGCGACAACCATGTCGAGGCATTCGACGGGGTAGGCGGCGAGCTCGCGCGCGATGCGAATGGCGCCGGATTTGGGCGTGCATGAGCCCCAACGCGTTTTCATGTTGCGTACGGAAACGCGGGAAACGGCGACACCCATTGCGATTTCGTATGCGTGCACAATATCGCGCAGCGCCGATGTGACCTCGGACGTATAGAGCTGGTCGATGTGGGCTTGGAGCTCGTCGGACGTTAGGCCGTCGAGGATTGCGCGCCGCTTGGCCTGGGGGCATTCGTCCGATTCGTCGGTACCCATAAAACTTGCGAAGGTGGCCTGCTTCGGCCGCGGTGCGGGTGACGCAAAGTTGCGATCGAGCGCATCCTGTACCGTGATGGGCTTGCCCCAAAGCGCAATGATGGACGAGGGGCTGAGCGGCTCATCGGCTGTCGTCTGACGTTGCTCGCGCTGGGCAAGTCGGCTGATAATCCAGGCGCTGTTGCGCTTCACAAACGCTTCGATACGCTCGCGGGTGGCGCCGAGCGGTGCGCTGGCGTGGACCTCGCCGCTCGATGTGACGCGTAGGTTAAAGTTCTTGACGCGCTTTTTGGTAACGACGACGGGGATGAGCGTTCCATCCGGTCGGGATGCGGAAATCGTAAATTGCTGCGTCAAATGTGATCCTTCAGATTGGGGACGGGCCGGCATGTCGACCGTTCGGCATGCCGGCCCGCTCAAGGGATGTGAAATTAATAACGCTCAAAGAAGGCAAGGGCATTATCGCTGCAGAGCTTTTGCATCACGGTCTTGCCAAAGTGCTTGGAGAGCATGTTCTGGAACTCGGGCATCATGCTGGCATCGGAGAGGAAGGCGGGCACCGTGGCGCCGTCCCAGTCGCCACCGAGTGCGATGACGTCCTCGCCGCCCAGGTCGAGCCAGTGCTCGATATGTGCCGCTAGCTGGTCGAAGGTGACGTCTGCGGCGGTCTCGTCGGTTGCGTCGTTGGAAAGGAACTCGCTGCAGTAGTTGAGGCCGACGATACCGCCCATGTCGCGAATGGTGCGGAACTGGTCGTCGGTGAGGTTGCGCTTGACGCCGCAAACCGCGCGGGAGTTGGAGTGGCTGGCGACGAAGGGGCGCGTGGCGTGGGTGACAACCTCGTCAAAGCACTCATCGTTGAGGTGGGAGACGTCGAGCACCATGCCGGCGTGCTCCATCTGCGTAAGGGCCTCGATGCCGGCGGCGGTGAGACCGGCGTGGGTGTCGTGGCCGCTCGCGAGCGGCCCCTGCGCGTTCCAGCTGAGTGATGACATGAGTACGCCCAGGCTCTTGAGCACCTCGATCAGCGCGGGGTCCTCGGCAAAGAACGTGGCGTTTTCGATGGCGTGGATGCAGGCGACCTTGCCGTCTTTGAGCGCAGGGCGAATGTCGGCAGCGCTGCGCACGTTGACCATGCGGTCGTGGTTGAGCATTGCCTGGCCGCTCATATGCGCCATGATCTGCGCCTGGAAGCGCGCGGCGTGGGCGGTGGGAATCTCGTCGGGGACAAACGTGGCGAAGCACTGTGCCCACGGCGTGTTGCCGATCTTTGCGAGCGAGATGGCGCAGGCGTTGCCCTCGATGAGGTCGAAATCTTGCGGATGCGTTTCGTCGCCGGGGAAATAACCGTCGGTACCGGCGGTAAAGCGCAGGTCGAGATCGAGCGTGGCCCAGCCGATGCGGTCGGCGGTGTCGCAGTGTAGGTCAAATACGGGATATGCCATGGTTCCTCCGGTTGCAGCGTTTCTTTGCAAACTGTCTTTGAATTGTATGACTAGGGTATAGTTAGCGCCATATGTTCATGGCGGCCCGCGTTGTGCGCCGCCCTTATCACGGAGGTTACCATGTCCAACCAGGGCAAGAAGGTCAAGACCCATTATCGCGGCACGCTCGATGACGGCACGCAGTTCGATAGCTCCTACGATCGCGGCGAGCCGCTGGAGTTCACCTGCGGCGCCGGCCAGATGATCAAGGGCTTCGACGCCGCCGTGGTCGACATGCAGGTGGGCGAGAAGAAGACCGTGCACATTCCTGCTGCCGATGCCTACGGCGAGCACAATCCCGAGATGGTTCTGACCTTCCCGGCCGAGCAGGTTCCCAACATCGAGCAGATCGAGAAGGGCATGAAGCTCTTCCTGTCCACGCCGAGCGGTATGCCCGTCCCCGCCGTGGTCATTGACGTGACGCCCGAGGCTGTGACGCTCGACGCCAACCACGAGCTGGCCGGCAAGGATCTCAACTTTGATATCGAGCTCGTCGAGGTCGAGGGTTAGAGCATGCCTGAACGCTTGGTTTCGACGACATGCTTGGGAAATCTCAACGATCCGTCCTATGAACTCCTGCTTCGCCGGAAGTTAGGCGGCGTCTTTGAAGTTGACGAGCTGCTGCTCGATTGGGACCAGGCTGATGTATGCGCGTTTGCGGACGTGACGGAGTTGGGGCGCACGGTCGATGTTCGGCTGGATGTTGCCGACGGCGGGCGTCTTGCCGACGGCGACGTGCTTGCCATTGACCGTTCGGGCATGGTGCCCGTGGCGGTTGTCGTGCGTCTGCGCAGCGCCGAGGTTTATTTGGTCGAAGTTGACCGCATGGATCCGATTGCACTCGCGCATGCATGTTGGGAGATCGGCAACATGCATGCGCCGCTCTTCCGGGGTGACTCGGACGAGCATACCGTGCGCATGTATACGCCGGTGCAGCCTGTTTTGGGCCGCATGCTCCGGGGTGTCGAGGGCGTTCGGCTCTCGGTGGTTACCCGTGAACTCGATGCGGACCGGCGCTTTGCGTCGAGTGCGACGGAGGTCGTCGTGAGCATGGCTCCGGACTTTACCATCGTTAAAAAGACGCGCGACTAAGCGCGCGTATGCGCAAGACGGGCTTTGAGGGGTGACCGATCAAGGTCCATCTTGCTGTTGATAGGAGGCTTTGGGGGAAGCATATGGGTCTTGAGGGAATCAAGCTGATTGCATGCGATTTGGACGGCACGTTGCTGCATCCGGGGGAGCGCGAGCCGCGTTCCGAGGCCTTTGAGCTTATCGATGAGCTACATCGTCGCGGTATCGTGTTTATGCCGGCGAGTGGCCGTCAATATGCGAGCTTGCGCTACCTGTTTGCCCCGGTGGCCGATGAGCTCGCCTATGTATGCGAAAACGGAGCCCTGGTGATGAGCGAGGGGCGTGCCGTTGTCAAGCGTTCCATGGAGCGTAGCCTTGCTATGGATATCGCGAACGCCGTGGTTGCGTATCCCCATGCCGACGTGACCCTTTCGTGTGAGGGGCACCTCTACAGCATGAGCGGCAACGATGCGTTTGTTGATCACCTGCGTTATGAGGTCCATTGTGATGTGGCGGTAGTCGACCGTCCCGAAGACATTGACGAGGATGTCATTAAGATTGCCTTCCAGACGCCCGAGGCGGAGCAGCCGGCGGCGCTGGAGTATTTTGAGTGCCTCTTTAGCGACCGTGTTGACGTGATGACGTCGGGAACCGAATGGACGGACTTTATCGGTTTCGGTTCGGGCAAGGGGTCCGCGCTTGCCGATTATGGCCGTGCACTGGGGATCTCGCCTGACGAAATGATGGCGTTTGGAGATAACGAAAACGATCGCGACATGCTCAACGTGGTGGGCCATCCCTATCTGATGGAGAGCTGCAATCCCAGCATGCGCAGTGTCAATGACCGTGTCCGCTACGTGCGCACGGTCGAAGAAGAGCTGCGTCGTCTACTTGCTGAGTAGACATGTCCCAAACATCTACCGGCAGTCGGGGCAGAGACCCTCGAAGATGGTGTAGTGCGAGATGACGCTCCAGCCGATTTGCTCGGACGCCTTGGCGTCGAGCTGGGCATCGAAGGGGAGCGGTACGTCGATGACGCGGCTGCACGAGGTGCAGATGATATGTGCGTGCGGCTCGATGGTGCGATCGAAACGACTTCCGCCCGGCGTCTTGATGGAGAGAATCTCGCCGGCGTCGGCCAAGAGATTGAGGTTGCGGTAGACCGTGCCGCGGCTGATCTTGTCATCCTGTTCGCGCACGGCGTTGTAGATTTCATCGGCGGTGGGATGACTGTAGCTTTGGCGCACAGCGTCGAGAACCAGCTTTCGCTGCCTGGTATTCCTTCTTTGCACCGCCATGCGCCTCGCCTCTTTTCTATCAACGGTCGTAGGTAAATGATACCGTATTTAGCACACAATACTAATAACGAGGAATGAAACTGTCTTCATTGGCAAGTGGGGCTTGGGCCTGGGCTTCTACGAGGCGAAAACGCGTTCCCATGCGCTCGTAGGAGGCATGAAGCGCCTCGAGATGAGATAGGATGTTTGCCGGAGCTCCCTGTATCTCCATCTCAACCGAGCCGTCTTCCATGTTGCGCACCCAGCCGGTGAGTGC
>CAUAGV010000101.1 GCA_958428675.1 uncultured Collinsella sp. | reverse complement strand
GACGGTTGACCGACTCGATAAACGAACGCACGCGAATGCCCATGGGACCGGCGACGTCGCTCTCATCGAGCTTGATCATCATCGGAACCTTGGAGCCCATCTCGCCCATCATGCGCGCGATCTCGTCGGTGAGATACGCATCGTGGCCGCAGCCGAAGCTGCCCATCTGCACGAGCTCGAGCTCGGGCGTCGATGCGACGACGACCGCGCACGACAGCATGCGCGCATGGTAGTTGTTCACGATGTCGATGCGGCTGTTGGAAAGATCGACGTTGCAGACCCCCGGCACCGCATCGGGCGTCAGCACGGGGATGCCGCGCTCAGAGAAGAGCTTGGGCAGCCCGTGGTTGACCAGCGGGTCGTTGTGGTACGGGCGCGAAGCGATCACCACCGCGTAGCCGCCGTCCTCGTGCACGTTCTCGAGCACCTGCCTGCCGCGCAGCTGCAGCTGGTTCTCAAACGTCTCCTGCGCGCGGTCCGCCTGCTCGGTCGCCTTGGCAACCAGGTCGGCATCGATATCGAAGGTCTCCTTGCACCACGCCTTGAGCTGGCGGTTTCGGTCGCCCTCGTCGTACCAGTGGAACAGCGGCGTATCGAACGGAACGCCGAAACGCTCCTCCGGGTTATCGGAATTGCGCATCACGTAGGGGTATCCCTTTACGACGGCGCACATCCACTCGCTGGTAGAGGCGGTGTTTTCGGTGGGCACCGTCGTGATGATGGGCATGAAGATGCGGTCGACGCCGGCGTCGACGAGATTGCGGATGTGCCCGTGGACGAGCTTGGCCGGGAAGCACACGGTGTCGGATGTGACGTGCGCCAGACCGCGCTCGTACATCGCCTTGGTGCTGCGTCCCGAGACGCGCACCTTAAAGCCGAGCGTGCTGAAGAACGTCGACCAGAACGGCATGGTGTCCCAGAACTCGAGCACACGGGGAATGCCGATCGTGACATCGCGCCCCCCGCTGACGGGAACCGTGGGGTACGACTCGAACAGCAGCTTCTCGCGGTCGACAAAGAGATTGGGGGCAGCCGCGGTCCGGTCGCGCCCCGTGCCGGGTGCCTGTGCCTCGCAAGCACCCTGCGGACGCAGCTCCTCCGCCGCGGGAACCTCGCGCACGAGCTCATCCCATGAGATGGCGCCGCCGCGCGGGCAGCGATTGCCCGTGACGTAAAGCGAGCCGTCGCCAAATGCCACGACCGCGCGCTGGCAGCGGTTGTTGCACCGACGGCAGGTAACGCCGCCGAACTCGCGATGCTCGAAGCGCTCCACGGCATCGAGCCCGATAAACGACGTGCCGGCGTCGCCCTTGCGGCATTCCTCGCGCGCGAGCAGGGCGATACCGATAGCGCCCATCAGCCCCGGGTGGGGCGCACGCGTGACGGGTTTGCCCAGATACTGCTCGAATGCGCGCAGCACCGCGTCGTTTCGGAACGTGCCGCCCTGGACGACGACTTTGTCGCCCAGACGGTTGAGATTTGAAACGCGAATGACCTTGGTGAACACGTTCTCGATAATCGAACGGCAGAGACCGGCCATGATGTCGCCCGGACCCTTACCGCGCCGCTGCTCGGAAACGACGCTGCTGTTCATGAACACCGTGCAGCGGCTGCCGAGAACGGCGGGGGCTTTGGACGAAAATGCCTCGGTCGCGATATCCTCAACGGCTATTCCGAGGTTTTTGGCAAAACCCTCGAGGAACGAGCCGCAGCCCGCAGAGCACGCCTCGTTGACGACGATATCGGTCAGCACGCCGTGGTTGAGCCAGATGGCCTTCATATCCTGTCCGCCGATGTCGAGCACGAAGGTCGCATCGGGAACGCATGCGCACGCGGCGCGGGCGTGCGCGACCGTCTCGACCGTATGGTAGTCGGCGTGGAACGCGCGCGCGAAAAGCTCCTCGCCGTATCCCGTGGTGCCCACGGCATCGATCGCAAGCGTGACTCCCGCTGTCTCCCAGCGGTTCTTCAAGCTGACAAGACCCTGTTGGGCGACGTCGAGCGGTCTGCCGTTATTAGACGCGTAGAACGAATCGACAAGCTCACCCGCCTCATCGACCAGGGCGAACTTGGTCGTCGTGCTCCCCGAATCGATACCGAGCGCCACACGCACCGTCTCTCCGGGCGCATACGCATCCGGACCCTTTGCCGGCGTCTCTTTGCCATGGCGTGCCGTAAAATCCGCCTGCTCGGCAGGTGTGGCAAAAAAGGGCTGGGCAAGACGTCCCTCCCCGCTTGCGGGCGCGACCGTCTCGAGCTTATCCAGCCGGACAAAAGCGTCGGGAAGGTCGATCGGTTGGGACGATGCGAACATGTCGGTCAGCGACAGGGCGGCACCGCGCGCGACCATGATCTGCGGATCGCGCGGGACGATAACCTGATCGTCCGATAGATTCAGTTGCTCCCGGAACACGCGGACCAGTGTGGGGTTGTAGGCGAGCGTACCGCCCTCGAAGATTACCGGCGGCTCGATGTCGATACCCTGGGCCAGACCGCCGATCGTTTGGCGGGCGACCGCGTGAAGCGCCGAAAGCGCCAGGTCGGTGGTAGGAATGCCCTCGTTGAGCAGCGGCTGGATATCGGTCTTTGCGTACACGCCGCAGCGGCCCGAGACCTCGTGGACGGTCGTTCCCCGGCTTGCGAGCTGCTCGAACTCGCCCGATTCGGTGCCGACCCCCATGAGCTTTGCCATCTCGTCGATAAATGCACCGGTACCGCCTGCGCACGAGCCGTTCATGCGCATGTCGGCAACCTCGATGTCTCCCTTATCGTTGGTGTGGAAGAAGATCATCTTGGCGTCTTGGCCGCCCAGCTCGATGGCGCAGCGCGTCTGCGGATAGAACCTGCTGATCGCGAGCGCGTTGGCGACCACCTCCTGAACGTACGAGGCGCCCAGCGCGGTCGCGATATCGCGCGCACCCGAGCCGGTCACCGCAACGCGCAGTGACTCATGGGGAAAGCGCTCGGCGAGCTCGCCGAGCATGGCGCGCACGCTCGCTGTCTGACACGCCCCGTGGCGGCGATATCCCCACCACGCCTCGGTCATATCCTCGTGCATCGCGTAAACTTTGGTCGTCGTCGACCCTACGTCCAGTCCTACTAGCAACGCCATAATGCTCCGTCTCTCGCATTTTTCCCGCTAGAGATATACCACTCTACGTAATACAACAGACTGTTGTATTTAAACTCCGTATAAAAAGCGGCTGCCGAAACGCTTCAGCAGCCGCCGAATGCACCAACAGATTGTTCTGCGCGCTAGCACGTCGGGCAACGGAGCAGCACGGGCCCTCCGGTCATGTGCACCGCTCACGCCCGCGATGTCGCCGAGAGAGCTATCCACGCTTAGGGCTCCAACCAAGCAAGTCGCCCGCGCTCAGCAGATCCCTAAGCGAGCTACTCGCACTCAGGAGCCATAGCCTGCTCCAAGAGCTCGGCATGCTCCTCCTCGAAAACCGTCCCCACAGGGAAGGCGCGACGGAAGACGAAGCGGGAAATCGGACCGGCTACCAAAAGGTTCCACGGCAGCGCCATCACAAAATTATGCGGGATGTTGATCATCCAGATCGCGGGCACGGAATACAGGTTCGCAAGGATGCCGCCGGGCATGTGCGTCAGACCCTCACAGGCACCGTACAGCGACATGATGATGACCATGGGAACGACCATGCAGGAGCTGACGGCGAGCGTCATGGCAAGTGGCGAGCTCTTGCCCGGCGTGACCAAGTACTTAAAGGCGAAACCCTTGGCGAGCGGGCTGGCGACGAACCAGTCGCAGCACATGGCAAAAATGTAGGCAACGGGGAAGCCGAGCCACGCGGCGGCAACGACCTCGCCGTTGATGGCCCCGTGCTGCAGGGCAACGTTGTAGATGCTCATCCAGAGCACCATGCAAAAGCACATGATAAAGGTGAACAGCAGGCTCTCTCGTTTGTTGATAGGCATAAAGGGCAGATTCCTCTCTGTGTTGTACCGCGGCGCCACGCAACAAAAACGGGCGGGCAAGATGGAGCTGTTGGAACTTCATCTCGCCCGCCCGTGGTACGCGCGTCTGCGACTACTTATGTGGTGGAACCAGCCTAGCACGAAACGCATGCGCTTCGTAAGCGTTGAGTTTATGAAGATGCAGGGCACCGATAATCCCCCGACCCCATAAGTTGCGGTGGAATACGGACTGTTTTGACCCTTTAAGCAGCAATTCAGTCCCTATTTCACCGCAACTCATTTGGTGCAAAGTAACCTGTCCCCCTTGTACCAATTAGCTGGTGTGGCGCCAGCGAGGGTCGGTGAGCGTACGCGCCACACCCAGTCCAACGGGCAGAAACGCTACGATGAGCACTGCGCGCACAAACCAGCCGAGCATATTGACCGTGTCGAAGGTGCACATGTAATACATCGAGCGATACAGATACAAGCCCGGCACCATAATGACAATCGAAGGCACCGTGAGGGCGATGCGCGGGTAGGTGAGCTTGACTTCGGCCAAGCTTGCCAGCAGACCCGATACCAGCGCGCCGATAAACGCTGCTGCCTCGGGAGGCATTCCCGTGCTGAGGCCCAGGAAGGGAATCATCGTCGGCGCATCGACAAGGGTCAGACGCAGGGTATTGGACACGGCGCCGATCAACCCAGCTGCCGCGGCCATCTTTACCGGGCTGTTGAACATCACCGAGAAGCCGAATACGCCAACGAAGCTCATCACCACGCGCAGGAGCGTAAGGGCAAGCGGCGAAAGGCCCAGTGGGGCAAAGTCGTCCGGCGCCAGGCCAACACACTCGGCAACCATCCAACCTACGAGCGTCGCCATCACAATAATCGATACGGCATATGAAAGGCGCTCGATACCGCTTCGCATGTCGAGCTTGGCGATGTCGAGGCCCGCCGTAATGAGCGGAAAGCCGGGAATCACAAAGAGCATGGCGCCGATATAGCCTTCTTGGTGCGACATTGCCCCCGGTATGACCTGGCCAAGGCCGAGCAATGCCAGCAGATACGAAACGCAAGCGAGCGCAACGCCGGTCGTCAGCGCGCTGAACTGACCAAGGCCTTGCTTGAGAATATGGGAGCGGGCAAAGTTGCCGACACCCGCGCCCACGAACGCGCAGGCCATCTCGATAGGGCCGCCGCCGAGCAAAAAAACGAAGGCGCCACAGGCGCAGGCCGCCGCAAGGCCCTGTTGCCAAGGCGCGTAATCAGGTTTTGAACTCTCAACGGTCTTGAGCATCTCGTGATACTCGTGCACCGTGAAGCGACGACCATAGGTCTCGATTTCCTTGAGGAAACTCTCCATCATCCAAATGCGATGGGTATTGACGCCCGTTGTGGGCAAGCTGACGACCTCATTAAAGCAGTGACCATCTTCGATGCAGGTGCACTCAAACGACAGAAGACTTAAGTCAACGTGGATGGTGACACCGAGTACGGCGGCAACACGATTCATGGTATCGCGCACGCGCCAGGCACCCGTTCCGCTTGCCAGCATAGGCATGCCGGTGCGGCAGATGATGGATGATTTATCGGTGAGCGGCGCATCGACGGCAAGCTCATCGCCTGCCGTCACGATCTGGTGCCAGTCAGTTTTCATATGGAGCGCGCCGGCACGAACGCCGTGGTGCATGGGGGCTCTCGAAAGCAGCGAGTTAAGGCGCGAAGGCTGTGAGGGCTCCGCCAATTCGCCCTCGTCCTCGTCGGGCTCTTCATCGACCAGATCAAAGGAATCAAGCGGCGCTGGCTCGCGACGGTCGATCAGCTCCTCGTCCTCATCATCAAAGTAGTTGAACTGATCGAGCATGTCCTCTTCGATTGCGCACTCGCTCGCGTCGTCCATCCCGGTGCTCCCTTCCTATCGACTAACCCCCATCCTAGACAGCGACGGCTAAAGGAAACATAAAAGAGACGGCTGTCATGCATGGAAGGCGCAAACCCCCAATGCGTCGGTAGATCCCCAACGACTAGGACTGTCCCCAAGTGCCGGCACAAAAGGAACGTCCCTAAGTGCCGGCACAAGAGGAACGTCCCTAAGTGCCAGCCAGAGCAACGCCGCAGGTAGAGGACGGACAGCGAAAGCCCGCCAGAGCGAGCAAGGTGCCTTCAAGAAAAATGGCGCCGCAGGTTGAGCATAAGTCAGACACTATGACCCAATCCAGGGGCACGGAAACGACAGGAGCCCCCGCTCGTGACCGCGGGTCGGGGCTGCGACAA
>CAUAGV010000100.1 GCA_958428675.1 uncultured Collinsella sp. | reverse complement strand
CGCAACGTCAACTTTCGCGGAAACAAAGCCGGCGTTTACGCCGACCGAAGCATTGGCCGCAAGGGAAGAATCAGCAACCTGATCCCACAAGTCCAGCAATAAGTTAGGGCCAGCAGAGACAATAGCGGTCTTCCATCCAAGCTCTCGAGCACGATCCCTAAGATCGCAGAGCAAAACAGTTTTCCGGAGCCCCTCGGTCCAGCAATGCGCATGAGCCTCGCAGGTGCACCAATTCCCGAATTCAAACTCTCGGTAAACTCAAGGGCAATATCATCACGACCAATTATGCGCGGAGGCTCAGCGCCGGCAGTGGGACGAAACGGGTTATGGAATATTGTGGCGCTCACTTGTTTGCCTCTCAAGGAAATCGATTATCGGTCAATCTTAGCTTTATTAGTTTATCGCAACTATATCGGATTATATCGAGTTGTATAAGCCTGTACAAACTTATCGTAGAAGTATCGAGCTATCGTAATGTAAACTAACAAATAGCCTAAACGCTGCCTTCTTCCCAACTCATGGCGAAGTCAAGCTGAGGGCCTTCTAACAACCATTGTCTAAAACGAGAAGTACTCACTGTCGGAGGACAAGTTCGGCCCCAACCATGAATCGCCCGTCAAGAAGAACTCAGGCCAGCGTTGCATGAACAGTGCCTGTTCGCGCTTCCAGCGGCGCAACTTTTCCTCGTTGGCCTCTTCCCTGCCGCGCGAGGTGAACTCGTAGTGATACAGCTCGGCATAGGGCGTATAGATGGTGCGGTAGCCCGCCTCCCATACGCGCAGGCAAAAGTCTGCGTCGTTAAAGCCAACGGCGAATTCCTCGTTGTAGCCTCCGACCTGCTCAAATACGTCGCGTCGCACCATCTGACAGGCACCCGTCACGGCGCTAAAGTTGCCCGGGCGCACAGCACGAGCAAGATAGCCCTCGCGCTTTGCCGAGAAGTCTTGGTTGGCATGGGCAAGTGCGCCGCGCACACCGACCAAAATGCCAGCGTGCTGCACCAGATGGTCGGCAAAATAGAGCTTGGCGCCCACCACGCCCGCATCGGGACGCTGCAGATACCCCATCATCTCTTCGATAAAATCGGAGCTTATGACCTCGGTATCGTTGTTGAGCAGCAACAGGTAGTCGCCCCTGGCGTGCTCCACACCAAAATTGACGATCTGAGAGTAATTGAACTCGCCCGGCCAGTACACAACGCGCGCGGTGCCCTTACCTTCGGATGCTGCAGCCACGCGCTCCGGCAGGGTTTCGTAATACGCAAACGTCTCCGGGGCTTCGCTGTTGTTCTCCACCAAGACGATCTCGTAGTTGGTATACGTGGCCTTCTGAGCGATCGACGCCACACAGGCATCGAGCGTCTCAACGTGATCCTTGGTGGGAATCACGATGCTCACCAGCAGCGCAGGCTCCGGCAGCGCATAGCGCATGCGGTAGACAAACGGCGTCTCGGTCTCCTCGACCGTTCCGCAAATGCCCAGTGCGTTAAAGTGGCGCTGAAGCGCAAGGCGCCCGGCTTCAATAGCATACGGCTTGCTATCGGCAGAACCATCGGCGGTCGATCCCGGATGAACGCGCCAGTGATACAGCACGTGCGCAACATGCTCAAACCGCGCGCCCGCCGCAAGGCAGCGAAGCGTAAGGTCGTAGTCCTGGGCACCCGCAACATCTTCTGGGGACGTGCCAATGTAATCGATGAGCGCCTTCTCCACCATCAGGAAATGCGTCACACAGTTATGACTATAGAGCAGATCGGCGTTGAGCTTGGTCTTAAAGACCGGCTGACCCCACTCCCCCGTTTTCTGAAACACGTCCTCGTCGCAGAACAGGACCTGGGGGCGCTCGCCCTCGGCCGCCTTATTCAGCGCGGAAACATACTGGAATAACGCGTCCGGTTCCAGAATGTCGTCATGGTCCAAGAACGCGATGTAGTCTCCAGTCGCCTGCTGAATACCAGCGTTGGTGTTGAGCACAATGCCGCCGTTGCCAGGCAGCTCAATACGACAAACCCGCTCGTCATTGGCGGCAGCCGCAAGATTGGCCACCGCATCCCATTCGGGCGAGGCGTCCATAAGCAGCAATTCCCAGTTGCCATAGCTCTGAGCTAGCACCGAGTCCAGCAGCTCGCGCAGGTAGACCCGATCAGTTTTATAGCACGGCACCACAATGCTCACGAGCGGTCTATAGGCAAAGGCCGCCGAAGCGACACGTTGGCACGCCAAATCGCCCGGCTTTGCGCGATGTTGCTCAAACCAACGTCGATAAGCTGCGTCGTCCGCACGCGCGTCCTTCATGCGGTTCCAACTGTCATCGACCATGCCGTTGTACAGGCGACCATCCATGGCGCAAAAACCGCTCTGGATCTGCCCCGCGGGGTCGATTGCAATCGCGACAAAATCACGTATATCCTGGGGCATCTCAACGCTCAAATACGTTTTATTGACGCGGCATCCGTTCTGCTGCGGCACATCGATCTGCGATTCAAACACATGCACGGTGACATCGATGGCATTCATATGCGTATCGAAAATCTGGAGCTCAGGTGCGCACTGAGGGTCTCCAGCCCAGGTAACCTCATAGCGCCACGCCGCGCCGGCGTCTGCCGGCAAATAGCGAATGGCATCGATCTCGTAGAGGCCGCAGTGTTCGCCACGCTGCGCATCGCGGATAAGCGCACACAGCGCAGGCTTTGCTTTGTAGTTAATCTTGGATTCCAGCTTGGCCACGCGGCTATCGAGGCGAATGGAGCCCAACCTTTGGCCACCGGATGCAAAAACGACATCCATCGACGAGCCGTCCAAAAACGGAAGCACCAAGACGGCGAGCTCGCGCTCGTAATCGAAAACGGAAGGGCAAAGCGCCAGCACACGGCCATGATCGACCGGGAGCACCAGCGACAGCACACAAGAACCGCTCGTCGTCGCATGGGCAAACGCTTGAGAACCCTCCCGCTCAATAAGCGCGGCGACATCCTGACCGGCAAAACGAAGCAGCACAAACAGACGGCCCTGACTGCGGCAAAGTGCCAAACGCTTGATACTCATCTACAATTCTCGCTTTCCCAGGGCGTTCGCTGCCATGCGTTTGCAGGCACCCAGGCGCCCAAACCTCAAGACGTCGTAATCGAACATGAGCTTTTTGCACCCACGGGCATTGGGGGCCTTGCTGGTAAGCGCCGCACGCACCATAGCAGCAACAGAAGGAGCGCATTGTGCGAGCGCAGCATCGCTGCCCACGGCAGAACCGGCAAGTGCCGTGGCAACGGCAGCAAACACCTTGCCGCAGTCCGAACCCAGCAACCTGAGCGCATCGTACAGCACCAGGTCGCAGAGGAAGTACGCCAGGTCATTGGCATGCTGAGCATCGAGACCGTCGCGCTGCCAGTCAGCCAGCACCGCGGAGTAAATCTTCACGTGCTCCAGCAGACGTGTCTCGTCGTCGTAGCGCATGGTGTCCATGAGCGAACCCTTGCGCGCCACGCGGTAGTCGTACAGCTTGTTCGAAATAAGCGCGGTCTTGTGCGAACGACCGTACACGGCAAAATCGAAGACCTGGTCCTCGCCATACTTAACGGTTTCGTCGAACACGATCCCGTTACCCAGC
This sequence comes from uncultured Collinsella sp., assembly GCA_958428675.1. Classification (GTDB taxonomy): domain Bacteria; phylum Actinomycetota; class Coriobacteriia; order Coriobacteriales; family Coriobacteriaceae; genus Collinsella. The sequence goes on along the minus strand of CAUAGV010000100.1, from coordinate 2,600 downwards.
AAAAACTCACGCCTGCAGGCGGTGCGCCATGCAAAGGGGCGAGATGCTTCCTTAAACAGCAGGTCAGAGCTATAGCCTTCAAACGACACACCGCGTGGACTCAGTGCATAGTTAAGCCACGGATACCCCGCCTCCAGCGGATACGGATTCGCACCAAAGGTCAAAACGTCGCAGTCCTCGCGCTCAAAGGCATCGACGATCACGCGGCATGCATCGGGCGTGAACCGATCATCGGAATCCAAAAACGCTACGATAGGCGCCGTGGACGCGGCGATACCCGCATTACGCGCACTCGACAGGCCGCCGTTCTCCTTATCAACCAGCCTAAAGCGCGCGTCCTTTTCGCAATAGGCAGCCGCAATATCGCGCGAACCGTCCGGCGAGCCATCGTTGACTAACACGCCTTCCCAATCGGGCATGTCCTGCGCAAGCAGGGAGTCCAGGCACCAGGCCAGGCACTCCTCCACTTTGTAGATGGGAACGACAACGGAAATCTTGGGGGTAGCCATAGTCACTCGCTCCTACTGTGCAGCCGGAACGTCATCGGGGTGCGGGTTGTCGCCGTAGGTGCGCTGATACGTCAGCACGCGCCAGACCAGCGGCAAGCCGCCGATCTTAAAGTAGTGCTTAAACGTATTGAGCTTGCCCGGCTTCTTAAAGTCAAAGCGCGAATCGATATAGGCGCGGGGCGACTTGACCATCAGGCGCAAGTCGGTCTCGCCACGCGGATCGAACAGCGACAGATCAAAGCGACCGGCATCCCAATCGGCCTTCAGCTCGGGTGAAGCCTTCTCCCAAAACTGCTCACGCAGTTCATCGACCAGACGTTCATCATTCCAACGGTACGTATCGACCTTCATGCGCATTAAAATGCCCTGGAGCTGAGCCTTGAGCTCGGGACGCTCGGTCAAAAATCGCTGCATCTCGGCATATTCGTCGCACACGCAAAACACCTTGTTGGGCGAATTAACGGAGCTCTTCTCGTTATCCTGGCGATAGCACAAAATGGGGTCCGCAATAAACGCGGCACGCTCGGCGCAAGCCCAAACCTTAAAGTTAAAGCCTGCGTCCTGATACGAGGCACCCGGCGTGGGAAGGAACCGAATCTGATTGTCGTTGAGGAACTCGCGCCGATAGATAGCCGACCAAATGGAAGGTTTGCGGTAGAAGATGCCCGGGCGATCGACGGGGCGATACGCGGCGCCCGTCATATACTCGTCGATGATCCCAAACAGCTCACGGCGCTCGCTGGGCGTGGACCAATACAGATAAAAGTCGCCCTTTACCACATCGGCATGCTCAGCATCGGCCTTGGCGACCAGCTTTTGGAGCGAATTCTCAAACATAAAGTCGTCGGACTCAAGGATGCCCACGTACTCACCGCGCGCCATCTCCAGACCGCGGTTCATCGAGTCGCCGTAGCCGCTGTTGGCTTTGTCGATCATCTTTACACGGGGGTCGCGCTCCATGTACTCGCGGATGATATCCGGCGAGCTATCGGTGGAACCGTCATTGATACAGATGATCTCGATGTCCTTGAGCGTCTGCGCCACGGCGGAATCGAGGCACTCGCGTAAGTAGCGTTCGACATTGCAAATGGGGACAAGCAGCGAAACTTTAGGGGTATCAGAGTTCTGCAAGAGAACCTCCTGTTGAATAGCGTGTAACAGGGTTATTTTAGCAGCCGCGTTACGGCGGGCGGCAGCGCTTGGAATTAGATAAAGCGCTCCAGGCAGGCTTTGAGACCGCGAGTCGAAAGATAGAACAGCGTGGCGTCTGCCATCGAAACGCCCGAGGTCGCCGCAACGAGCTTGTGGGCAACACGGCGAACGGCGCCCTTAGCAGGCATATCCGCCCACTCCGTTCCCAATAACGTCGTGAAAGCCCTGTTGACGCGACTGGCAACGCGGCGGAAACCATCGGCATCCAAGCGCGCCAGGTCGAACACAATAAGGTCCAAAAACCAAGTTATCAGCTCGCCGGGACACAGGTCCAAAAAATCGTAGGCCGCCCAGTCCTCCAAGACCTCCTCGAGCATCCTCATGTGGGCGTCAAGCTTTTTGGCGCGCGCCTCGGCACTGTTGAACTCGTGCGTCGCCGATTCGCTCTCCATCACGTAGTGGTAGAACTTGTCAGGCATGACGACGGTCCTGCGGGCAAGCGCATAAGCCGCAAATTGGAAGACGACATCCTCGCCCAAAGCCAAACCGGGGGCGAAGCGTATGCCTTCGCGATTGAGTAGCTCGCGCGAAAAGGCCGCACGGCAAGCATAGGGCTGCGCATTCGAATGGAACAGCAGTTGGGGATCACGGGCGCCGAAGGTACCGGCTTTGGGGCTCATGAGTTGCTGGACGCGTTTGGGGGCAGCGTCGGCAGGTTCACAGATGCCGCCAAAGACGGCGGCCTCGGCATCTGCAGACTCCATGGCATGAAGCACGCGCTCGACCGTCTGGGCATCGATGTAATCGTCAGCGTCCACAAAAAAGACGGTCTCGCCCTCGGCGGCATCGATGCCGGCATTTCTAGCGCACGAGACGCCCGCGTTTTCCTGGTCAATCACCAGTACGCGATCGTCGGCCTGCGCGATCTGGCGCAACACG
>CAUAGV010000099.1 GCA_958428675.1 uncultured Collinsella sp. | reverse complement strand
CAAGTTCGATGAATCCGGCGTGGCGCTGGTGTCCGAGTACCTTGTCTACCTGGCGCTCTCGCTGCCGCTCTACGGCGTGGTCGTGTTGATGCAGAAGAGCTTCTCTGCCTTGCTCGACATGAAGCCCTATAGCCGCTATTGCCTGTATTCCGCCATCGGCCAGGCCGGCTCGGTTCTGCTGTTTGGCGTTGTGCTGGGCTTCGGTATGCCGGCAATCGCGCTTTCGTATGTCGTCGACTACGTGATCTTGGTCGGCTGTTCGCTGTGGTGGCTGCGTCGTCGCCTGCGTGGCCTTCAGGTCAAATCTATCCTACATGGCGGTTTCTTTGGCCTTTTGCTCGGTGGCCTAGGTGCTGCCGCAGGCGCCGGCGTCATGTGGGCGCTTGAACACTTTGTCGGGGCACTTGGCGGCTCGATTCTGATTACTCTTGGCTACGTTTGCGTTGCGGGTGTCGCCTCGCTTGTTGTTACCTTTGGCCTTGCCTTTGTCTTTAAGATGCCCGAGGTCTCGGCGCTGCTTCGTCGCAAGTAGGTGCGCGTGGCAGGTCACGATAACATCCCAACGCTTGCCGAACAGGTTTCGCGCGTTCCCACGCAACCCGGCTGCTACCTTTGGAAAGATGCCAAGGGCGATGTCATCTATGTGGGCAAGGCAAAAAACTTGCGTGCCCGCATGCGTCAATACGTGACGCTGCAGGACGAGCGTCAAAAGATTCCGCTCATGATGCAGCTGGTGGCGAGCTTCGACTATATCGTGGTGGAGACCGAGCACGAGGCATTGGTGCTCGAGCGCAATCTGATTGGCCAGTACCATCCGTACTTTAACGTCGATCTCAAAGACGATAAAAGCTATCCCTTTATCGCCATTACCAAGAGCGACTTGTTCCCGGCTATTAAATACACGCGAGAGCGTCATAAACCTGGAACGCGCTATTTTGGCCCCTATACCGATAGCCGTGCGGCGCGTGAGACCATCGATACGCTACGCAAGGTTATTCCTATTTGCTCGGCATCCTGTGCGGAATGGCGCCGCTGCCGCCGCATCGTCGAATCTCATAAGGGCGAAGAAGACATCGTCAATATGATTTGTGCGCAAAACGGGCGTCCCTGCTTTGACTACCATGTCGGGCGCGGGCCGGGCGCATGCGTCGGCGCGATTTCGCCTGCCGACTATGTCAAGAACGTCAAGCGCGTCGAACGTTTCTTGTCGGGGCATCGCAAGGATGTCGTCGACGAGCTTACGTTCGAGATGACGGAGGCAGCCGAGACGCTCGATTTTGAGCGTGCGGCGCGCGTCAAGCGTCGCCTGGAAGTCATTAGGGGCCTGGACGATCGCCAACAGGTCGTTTTTCCATCAAGCGTCGATATCGACGTCATCGGCTTCTATCGCGAAGAGACTATCTCTGCCGCCTGTGTCTTTGTCGTTCGCGAGGGCCGAACGGTTCGAACTTGTGAGTTCATCCTCGATAAAGGCCTGGATGTCGACGAGGAAGAGCTTCAATCGGGCTTTCTTAAGCGCTATTACGACGAGACGGCTGATATTCCAGCCGAGATCAATCTCTCTGTCGAGCTTGAGGATGCCGAAGCGTTGGGGGAGTGGCTTGCGGGCAAGCGCGAACGCTCTTGCCATCTCCATAGGCCGCAGCGCGGCGAAAAGCACCGCCTGCTCGATATGGCTTCCAAAAATGCGCGCCATGCCCTCATGCGCTACATGATGCGCACGGGGTATGCTGACGATCGCACCAATCAGGCGCTCTTGGAGCTCGAAAGCGCGCTGGCGCTGCCTGCGCCGCCGTTGCGCATCGAGTGCTTCGATATCTCGACGTTGCACGGCACCTTTACCGTCGCTTCGATGGTGGTATTTACCAACGGTCGTGCCGACAAGGGCCAGTATCGTCGCTTTAAAATTCAGGCCGAATTGGACGAGGCGAACGACTTCGTATCGATGTCCGAGGTTCTGGGGCGTCGCTATGCTCCCGAGCGCATGGCGGACGAGCGCTTTGGCTCGCGCCCCGATTTGCTCGTTGTCGATGGCGGCAAGCCGCAATTGACCGCTGCAATTAAGCAACTTGAGGCGCTTGGCCTCGATATACCAGTTTGTGGCTTGGCAAAGGCCGATGAGGAAGTTTTCGTGCCGTGGGACGAGACTCCCGTCGTGCTGCCGACCGGCTCCGCTTCGCTTTATCTGATCAAGCAGGTTCGCGATGAATCCCACCGATTTGCGATTACGTTCCATCGCGAGTTGCGCGATAAGGCTATGACGGTTTCGGTGCTTGACGACGTTCCGGGCGTGGGACCCACCAGAAAACGTGCCATTATGCGCCATTTTGGCTCGATGAAGCGTTTGCGCGCGGCAAGCGAGCAGGAGATTGCAGAAGTTCGAGGCGTTCCGGCCGATGTCGCCAAAGCGGTCCACGAGGCACTTGTTGCATGGAATGCCGAGCGCGCCCAGGCATCGGCCAACCGTTCCGAAAACTAAACGCGCTTCTAAACAACTGATATACATGATTGGCCGATTTTCAATCATTTATTTCGCGGCGATTACCTGTCGATTTCGGGTTTTATTAACGCTAAAACGTTTGACTAGCCATGGTGAACAACCCTGCTATCCTGCGGGTTGACGAAGACTGATATCTCACCTCGTCGATACATACTGTCTGGCGAATCGTTTGTCAATGAATTCGGTGAACGGTAGTAAATACCGTTCAAGCGTATGTATGTATCGGTCACCGAGCGCGGCACCTCAGTTGGGTTCGTCGGTAGGTAAGGTATATATCGTCCGCAAGTTGCGCGGGGGCAAGTCTAGGTGCTCCCGGGTAAGATTCTCTATTGATAGGAGAAGACATGGCCATCATCAACAAGGGTATGTCCAGGCGTTCGTTCCTCGGCCTCACCGGCAGCGTCGCTGCTGTCGCAGGGCTTGGTCTCACCGGCTGCGGTGGCAGCTCTAACGACGAGGGTTCCGCTTCCGGTTCCACCGATTCCGCCAACCGTGGTGGCGGCGTGATCACCGCTTGTTCCGCTTACGCTCCGTCCAGCTTCGATCCCGCCAGCACCGGCTCCGCTGTGGGCCTGGGTGCTAACTGGCACGTCGTCGAGGGCCTCTACGGCATCGATTACCACGACTACAGCACCTTCAACGAGCTCGCCACCGACGATCCCAAGTCCGTGGACGACACCACCTTCGAGGTCACCATCCGCAAGGGCGCCAAGTTCTCCGATGGCACCGAGGTCACTGCTGACGACGTCGTCGCTTCCTACACCGCTTGCGCTGCTTCCGCTACCTATGCTCCGTTCTTCCAGCCCTTCGAGTCCATCGAGGCCAAGGACGCCAGCACCGTAACTGTCAAGACCAAGGTCCCCAACTTCTCCCTGCTCAAGGATCGTCTGGCCATCATCCGCGTTACCCCGGCTACCCAGTCCGAGGAGGATCGCGCCAAGCAGCCGATCGGCTCCGGCCCCTGGATGTATGACTCTATCTCCGATACCGAGATCACCCTGGTTCCCAACCCCGAGTACAACGGTGAGTATGCTGCCGAGGATAAGAAGATCCAGTACAGCATCCTGACCGACCCCACCGCTCGCGTTACCGCTCAGCAGGAGGGCTCCACGCTCGTTATGGAGCTCGTCACCGCTGACGCCGTTGACCAGCTCGAGAGCGCTGGCTGCAAGATCGATAACGTTCAGGGTTTCGGCACCCGCTTCATCATGTTCAACGTCGCCAAGGAGCCTTGGAACAACGTCAAGGTCCGTCAAGCCGTCATGTACGCGCTCGACACCGAGAAGATGATCACCAACACCTTCGCCGGCCTTGCCACCGCTGCCAGCTGCTACCTGCCCAAGAGCTTCACCAACTATCATGAGGCTTCCACGGTGTACAAGACTGACGCCAAGAAGGCCAAGAAGCTCATCGAGGAGTCTGGCATCACCCCGGGCGCCATCACCCTGCGCACCACCGACAACGAGCAGATCAAGGGCATGGCCGCCCAGGTCAAGAACGACCTCGACGCTCTCGGCTTCGATGTGACCATCCAGACCGATACCTCGCCGGCCACCTACGCTGCCATCGACGGCGGCGAGGCCTACGATATCCTCCTTGCCCCTGGCGATCCTTCCTGCTTCGGCGCCGACCCCGACCTGCTGCTCAACTGGTGGTACGGCGACAACGTCTGGATGCAGACCCGTTGCCCGTGGAAGGAGTCCGCTGAGTGGGAGAAGCTCCACGGTCTCATGGACGAGGCTCTTGCCGCCGAGGGCGACGAGCAGCAGAAGAAGTGGAACGAGTGCTTCGACATCATCGCCGACAACGCTGTTCTGTACCCCGTTGTCCACGTCAAGACCGTCTCTGCTTCCTGGGACGATCCGTCCACCGCGCCCAACGGCGAGGCCCTCGATGGCTTCAAGGGCATCGGCACGACGAGCATGTCCTTCAGGGGCGTCGCGACCGTCAAGGCCTAAGACTCGCTTGAGTCATATGTGGGGCGTCGGTCGTAAGGCAACGTCCTCATAGTTGAAACAAAGACCCGGGCGGCCTCGATGTCGCTCGGGTCTTGTAATGAGTATCCATACTCATATACCAGTTGGTCCTACCGACAAAAGAAAGGGGAGAGAACGTGAACAACTTTCTACGTTTGATTGGAAGGCGTCTCGTGGCGCTGCCGATCATGGCATTGGGCGTCACCGTCCTGGTGTTCTTCCTTATGTCGTTCTCCAAGACCGACCCCGCCTATACGGCGTTGGGTGACGGTGCCTCGCCCGAGGCGGTTGCCGAGTACCATGAGAAGTATGGTCTGGACGACCCCTGGCCCGTGCGCTACGTGCGCTACATGGGCGATCTGATCCATGGTGACATGGGCACCTATGGTGCTGCTCGCAACTCCGTTGCCAAGCGCATCTCCACGGCCCTGCCCGTCACGATGCAGCTGACCTTCATCGGTCTTGCCATCGGCGCGGTCGTCTCGTTTTTGCTCGGCGTCATCGCGGCACTGTATCGCGATAAATGGCCGGACCAAGTGATCCGCGTCTTCTCCATCGCCGGCTTGGCAACCCCGTCGTTCTGGCTTGCCGTTCTGTTGATTCTGCTGTTCTCTTCCTACCTTAAGGTGCTCCCGGCGTCCGGTGCTCTGCCTCACTTCACCACCAACCCGGCTGGCTATCTGGGACGTATGATCATGCCCGCCATCGCTCTGGCATTCCCGCTGACGGGCCAGATGACTCGTATCGTGCGTACGGCCATGGTTGAGGAGCTCGATAAGGACTATGTCCGTATGGCTCGCGGCGCCGGCGTTCCCGAGAAGGTCGTCGTCGGCATCAACGTTCTTCGCAACGCACTGATCACCCCGGTCACCACCCTCGGTCTTAAGATCGGCTACCTCATGGGCGGTGCTGTCGTCATCGAGGTCATCTTCAACCTCCCCGGCATGGGTACTGCGATCCTGCAGGGCGTTCAGGGCAACGAGGCGAACCTGGTTCAGGGCGTCGTCATCGTCGTTGCTCTTGCCTTCATCATCATCAACATCGTGGTTGACATGCTCTACCTGCTCATCAACCCGCGCATCAGGACGGTGTAGATTATGGTAAAGATTCGAGAGAAGCAAACCGAGCAGCTCGAGAAAGCTGCCTCCAAGGGGCTCAAGCTCGGTGGCTGGAAGAAGATGACGCTGTCTTCTAAGATTGCCGCCGTCGTGCTGGTGCTGGTCGCCCTGACCGCGATTCTGGCGCCCCTTCTTGCCCCCTATAGCCCGGTCGAGATCTTTACGGCTCGCCAGGCTCCCGGCAATGGATTTATCTTCGGTACCGACGATAAGGGTCGCGACATTCTGTCGCGCATGCTCTACGGTGGTCGTTACTCGCTGATCATCGGCTTTGGCGCTACTGCCATGGCTCTGGTCTGCGGCTCGGTCGTGGGCGCCCTCGCGGCGGTTTCGCGCAAGTCCGTTTCCGAGGCGATCATGCGCATCCTGGACATCATCATGTCCATCCCGGGCATCGCCCTTGCTGCCGTCTTCGTCTCCATCCTGGGCAATTCCGTGCCGTCGATCATCTTCGCCATCGGCTTTATGTACACTCCGCAGATTGCCCGTATCGTTCGCGCCAACATTGTGTCCGAGTACGGCGAGGACTATGTCCGCGCGGTCATCGTTTCCGGCGCCAAGGCTCCGTGGATTTTGATCAAGCATGTTCTGCGTAACTGCATCGCCCCGATTATGGTCTTCACCGTTACCCTGGTCGCCGCCGCCATCATCTTCGAGGCCTCGCTGACCTTCATCGGCGCTGGTATCCAGGAGCCC
>CAUAGV010000098.1 GCA_958428675.1 uncultured Collinsella sp. | reverse complement strand
GTTCGATTCCACGATAACGTTTGAAAAGCAAGGCACCGCGATTGCCGAGCCCCTTCCTGTTTCCGATGAGCAGGGCGACGCGGCAGACGATGACGAGCCCATTGATGCTGCCGAAATTCAGGATGCTGCCGAGGACGAGTCCGTCGAGGCCAACTCTGACGAAGAGCAATACGCGGCAGCCGATCAAGGTGATTCGGCCGAGGTCGAGCAGGAGGAGGTGCCTGCGGTTTCCGAGACTCCCGAGACGGATGAGTCGAGGCCTTACTCCACGCAGATTTTCACCATGCCGACCCCGAGTGGTTCCGGTGCCACGGTTGCCAATGTCGCTCCCACCCAGGACGAAACGGTCGATTCCCTTATGGCCCAGATTTCCTCCCAAGCATCGCCGCGTCCGCAGATGAATGTTCCCGATCCGGCGTCGGCACCGTCGCCTGCACCCTCCTCGTCTCCGCTGGCTTCGGTCCCCGATCCGTCGCTGCCGTCGATGAAGCAGACAAACGTTGCGTCTCGCACGTCGCTGTTCGACCTTCCCGATCCCTCCGCACAGGTCAACGACCCCTTTGCTACCGCCCAGGGTCCCGAACCCACATCGGCACCCGTTGCGCCTCCTATGCCCGTTGCGTCGGGCGCACAGCCGATCGAGACCATTTCGGCTCCCGCCCCTGCGGCACCCAAGTCTCGCAAGCGCGGCCTGGGCGGCCTGTTCGGTCGTAAAAAGAAAAACGAACAGGACAGCATGAGTGACTGGCTGGGCGTCGAAGACGATTACGATGCCAAGAAGTCCGGTCGCGGCATCGGTTCGTGGGATAATTTCGAGGACGATGACGATGGCTGGAAGGGCGGCGCTACGTCTTCCGACGGCGCTTCTTCCGAAGATATGCTCTCGGCTGTCGCCTCTATGGGTGACGATGAGCTGCTCGGTCACGATATCTGGTTTGTGGCAACGGGCGCCTCGGATTGTGATGGCGCCGGCATGAAGGCCTTCTTGGCTTCGCATCGCGATAAGCTCCGCGGCGTATTCTTCATCAATCTTGAATCCGTCGGCGCCGGTAGGCTTTCGGTGGTGACGGTTGAGGGCGAACAGCAGCTGCTCAAGGGCGATCGCCGCATCATGAACCTGGTCAGCAAGGTGTGCAAGTCGTTCCATGTCGATTGTGGCGCGCTCGAGATGCCCTATGCCAAGACCGATGCCTACGCCGCGCTCGAGGCGAGCCGCCGAGCCCTCACCATCGCCGGCGTGGACGGCACGCGTCTGGCTTGCGCTCGTACCGAGGACGACCTGCCCCACAATGTCAACCCGACGAACATTGCCACGGTATCCGAGGTCGTGACCGAGGTTATCCGCCGTTCGTAGACGGAGCTCTAAGGAGTCAACGTGTTTTCGTATATTAAGCGCCATTGGCCTGTCTACGTGATTTTGACCTTGATTGCCATTGCGTTGGGGTTTGGAGCCGCCTATATCGTGGGCGCGAAGGGCTCGACCCCCGCCTCCGCAATCAGCGAAGAGGTGGAGCAAGAACAGAGCACGGGTGCCGATGGGATTCCTGAGTCCGAGCAGGCAGTCGTTGATGGTGGATCTTCGTCTGCAGAGTAGATACGGCGATTTAAATGATTGAAAGCGGGCGAGCCGGGGGACTGGCTCGCCCGCTTTTTTCATCGTGCTAGCGGTTCTTTGGGATCGACCTAAGGCGAGCGAACCATAGGGCTGCGGCACCCGAGGTTAGAAGCGCGGTGATGCAAGCGGTGATGGGAACTGATCCTGTTGACGGTAGGTCCCGCGGTAGGGTACAGCGTTGAATGACACTGTCCTCGTCATGTGACTCAAGTTTATCGCCGCCGCCGTTGCGGCAAAGATCGACGCGCGCGCTGTTGGTGAGTGCGGTTTGGGGCGTATAAGCCGACGTTGCCTGCATGTGCACGACTGCGCTCCGAGCGTCTGTGCCAAGGATTGCTTTGGCATCGTCAAGGTCGTCGTGCTCATCTTTGAGATCATCGCGGGTCCAGGAATCTGCATCGCTTCGAGTCGTAAAGTCGGCGGCTACTGCACCGTATTCAATGCGAATGCCCGTTACGACGGTATTGGATGCAAGGTCGAGTTCTTTCGCCTCGAGTGTGGTGGATTCCGTGGTCGGGACATCCGCCTTCCAGAGGCGCCAGCCGTCGTAATCGACGAGGCGACAGTCCTCACCAAGGCTCTCTTTTACTTCGTCGGACTCAAGCCAAGGATTTTCGTGCCCATCGTCAAGCGTCGCGTTTGCCGGCTCATCGATGTCTGTCGAGTCCAACGGCGTCGTGCGATACCACACGTTGCACAGACCGTTGAGGTCGCCGATGGCGACGGGGGTTTCGATTGAGACGAATCTCGCCGTGCCGTCTTTGGCGCACTCAAGATCATCGGTAATCGTAAACTCATCAACCCAAGTAGCGGAATCGTTTCGAGCATCGATGGTATAGGAGAAAAGCCCATCCGTATTGGTTTGCATCGCGGCGCGGTTTTTTCCATCGCCGTTAGCCAACAGACCCTTCCCGATAGGTTGGACAAGCTCCTGACGCTTGTCGACCTGTCCTTTGATCTCGATGGGCGCATCCTTCATCGAGACGGATTGGACTTCTCCCGTGTCCTTTATTTCAAACGTTATCTCCTCGGCAAGGTCATAGGTCCGCGGAGACATCGTTTCGCGCAACGAGTAGGTGCCGGGTGCAAGATGTTCGATGCGGTGCGGCTTGTCGGATGAGGTCCAGGAGTCTATTTCGGTTTTATCGGGACCAGATAAGGTGAGCTGTGCGCCTTTCACTTCCTGCTCTCCGCTTGCATCGACCTTGGAGATATCAACCTTGGTGTAATCGTCGGATACGTTAAGCCGTGCTTCCACAACGGGTGTTTTCTGGTCGGCATAGGTAAGGTCGACGATATGGTGCGTTCGGTCGAGTAAGAAGCCGGTCGGCGCCTGAGTCTCGACGACCTCGTAGCGTGCGGTGCCAGATCCCAACGGGAGGTCGTCCGCGCGTGCTTCTCCAGTTTCATCCGTCGTGACGGTAGCGACAGTCTCACCGTCGAGCGCGGCAATGCTACCGTCGGGGCGCACGATATCACCTGAGGCACGGATCTCAAAGATGGCGCCCGCGAGGCTGCTGCCGTCCACGGCATCGGTTTTAACGATCCTGATGTTTCCGGTCGCGGCGTGGTCATAATACGAGACGATTGCAACGGGCGTTAGGTTTATATCGGCGGGTATGTTTACCTCGATCTCTCCGCCGACAAGATAGGGCTCTTTGGCCGAGGTTTCGCGTACATAATAGGTGCCCGGCACGAGCGATTCGGGCAGTGTGACGGTGCCGGTCGCGTCAGTCGTAAAGGTGTCCATTACGTTATGTGCTGGATACCAGCATGTTTGTGAGACAGGTTTGTGATTGCTGTCGAGGAGTTGGAAGGTGAATCCGGCTAGGGGAACAGAAGCGCCTGTTTGGGCATCGCGTTTTACAATCTGGAGATGCGTCGACAGAGCGTGGTTGTCCACGATATATTGAAGCTCGGCGCCGTCGGAAATCTGATTGGCCTCGACGGTCCATTCCCCCGCACGTTTAAAACCCTCGGGGACGGTTTCCGGAACCTCACGAACCGTGTAGCCGGCGCGGTCGTATGGGACGGCTCCGTGGACACCGGCTGGTCGCTTGCCTGTGCCGAACCATGCTTCGGGCTGGTCTTTGGTGGAGGCAAAGCCATAGATGTTTGTAGTCAGTGTGCCAACAACCTGCTGAGAGCTGTTACTGACAACCTCAAAGACAACATCTCCTGCCGGCTGCTCCAGGCCGGATTGATCGCTATTGCCGTAGTCCTTGAATTTGGAAATCTCAAGGTCAAACGCAATGGGGATATCGGAAACGCGAGATTCGATCTCGACCACGCCTGAATCGCCGAGTTGGTCGGCTCCAACGGTGTAAGACCAACTGTCACCGGAGGGCAAATAGCCCTCGGGCGCCTTCGATTCATAGATGGTAAAGGTTCCCAGGGGGACATCGGTGAGGGTAGCCCGACCGCTTTCATCGGTCCTGAGAGTTTGTGTCCATCCAGGGGTTGATTGCGATACGCACACGAATTCTGCTCCTGCGAGCGAAGCCCCAACTTGGGGGCCTGCATTCGTTGCGGCGTCGAGCTTTACAATGCGCAAGGTAATGGTGCCGGGTTGTTCATCAATGGTGACGTATCCGCCGTTATCCGTCGTGGTAAAGGCAATGCGATCGTGCAGGGGGATATAACCAGCTGGCGTTGTTGTCTCAACTAGGTAGTATGCCGTGTTGGGCAGAAGTGCTGCCTGCGCTTGACCGTTGCTGTCCATCTGGATGGTGCCGACACGCGCGCCGCTGGCGCTCTCAAAAACATCGAATGTTGCCCCGGTAAACTGATAGGTATTGTTTCCGCTGGTAATAACAGTGTTCGCAGACTGCTTTTGGAAGGAAACAGAGACCGCCGGCAGTACATAGAGCATGTCTTGACGTCTGCTGCCGCCCGATACGGTTCCTAGATAGCGTCGCGCGCGGTGCGGAGCGGCTTTGATGCTTCCTGATTTTGCGCTGTCGTGGAGCCACCGCGCAGCCGCCACGACTTCATCGTCGGCGGTAAAGTGCCCGCTCTTGGTTTTGCCCTGAGCGGTCGTGTAGGAGTAGGTGCCGTCGACATGGGTAGTGCCGTTGAGCATCCATACGGCAAGCTGGGTGGCGGCGCGGGCGCGATCGGGTGAAAGATGGTAACCGCCAAACGACGTGGCGGTAGGATATCCGTGACAAACGATTGCTGCGAACTCGTCGTCGAGCCACACCCAGCCTTGATCAAAGTTGAGCCATGGGCCGCCCGGCTTGGTGGGGCCGGGACGCTCCTGGTTCATGCAGTAGGCAATCGAGGCGTCTTGAGCTTCATACTTGCCGATAAAGAAGGGCCCACAATCATCGCTGATAGTGCGGAAGCCGAGCTGGTCGTAGCCATCGACGGCAAATGCGGCTCCCGGTGCCAGGCAGCCGAAAAGCAGGAAGAGGAGCAGGAGCAGCGGACCTGTTGCGATTGCGCTGTGGACAGAGTGCGTGGGTGCATTGGACATGGCTGCTCCTTATCCCTCGTGCGCCGCACGGGGAGGCTGCGACGCGTAGGATGAGGCTACCCCCGAGGTTCATGCGGGTAAGTACCGGAGCCTGACCAAAAGCTTGCCCAATTCCTGACAAATTGAGCTCAAATACAACAATCAGGCAAAAGCGCAGGTAGAAGATAAGGAGAACAGGAGGCCAAAGGTCCTCGTCTCCACAATTGATGCGATTTTCAAACGAATCTCCACAGCTAAAACAAGCATCGCCACCCTTGTATCGAACAAGACAACCGCGTTATACTAGCCAACACACAAGCGGGCATCGCCAAGTGGTAAGGCATCAGCTTCCCAAGCTGACACTCGCGGGTTCGAGTCCCGTTGCCCGCTCCAGAAAAAGTAAAAGCACGACACCGTTCCGGTGCCGTGCTTTTTTCAATAAAGCGCCGGGACTCGAACCCGCCAGGGTGCGAGCGTAAAACAAACGCGAAGCGTTTGTAGCGAGCAGGCGAAGGCGCCGGCAGGCGCCTGAAGCCGGTGCGGATTTGCGAAGCAAATACGCGGACGTCCCGTTGCCCGCTCCATCGAGCGCGGGAGACTTTGGGGCGGCCAATTCAACAAAGTCTCCCCCATCGTCTCCGTGAATCCGAGGAGATCGACCGCAGCCGGTGCGGATTTGCGAAGCAAATACGCGGATGTCCCCATGCCCGCTCCAATTCCAAAATGTTAGGTTAATGCCTGCTGCCCATACTCGCACCCGCGCACGGTACAATGGTTGAGTTACGACCAACGTGCCAATAACCAAAAAGGAGCCGCTATGATCGATCGCTATACCCGCCCGGAGATGGGACATATTTTCTCCCTCGAGAACAAGTATGCCATTTGGCAGGAGATCGAGGTTCTGGCCTGCGAGGCCCAGGCTGAGCTCGGCAAGATCGGCATTTCTAAAGACGAAGCCCAGTGGATCCGCGACCATGCCAACTTTGAGAAGGCGAAGGTCGATGAGATCGAGGGGGTCACGCGCCACGATGTCATCGCCTTCCTGACCAACATGAAGGAATATATCGACGCCGATGTTCCCGAGGGCGAGCCCAAGCCTAGTCGCTGGGTTCACTACGGTATGACCAGCTCCGACCTGGGTGATACTGCTCTGTGCTATCAGCTTACTCAGGCGTGTGACCTGATTATCGAGGACGTCAAGAAGCTCGGCGTGATCTGCAAGCGCCGCGCCTTCGAGGAGCGCAATACGCTCTGCGCCGGACGCACCCATGGCATCCATGCCGAGCCGATGACCTTCGGCATGAAGTTTGGCTCTTGGGCATGGGAACTCAAGCGCGACCTTGATCGTCTTGAGGATGCTCGCAAGAACGTTGCCTTCGGTGCCATCTCCGGTGCCGTCGGCACCTACAGCTCCATCGAGCCGTTCGTCGAGGAGTACGTCTGTG
>CAUAGV010000097.1 GCA_958428675.1 uncultured Collinsella sp. | reverse complement strand
CTCGTTGATGGCGATATGGCACCGGCTTTTGAGGAGGTCGTTCGATGCCGTCTCTAGAAAGAGAAGCAGATAGGCTTCGAAGCCTTATCGACGATGCCGACGCTATCATTGTCGGCATCGGCTCGGGCGTGTCGAGCGCCGCAGGGTTCAACCATTACAACCACGCGGGCATGGCGCGCGCCGGAATGGATGACTGGCAGCGGGCCTTTGGTTTCAAGAGCCTATTCGACGGCTTCTACCACCTCTACCCCAGTCTCGAGCAGCAATGGGCATACTACGCGCGATACATCGACTTCATGCTGCGCGAGCCGGCCTCACAGCCCTATCTCGACCTGCGCTCCCTCATCGGCCACAAGGACTACTTCATACTGAGCACCAATGTGGACACCCAAGTCGAAAAGACGTTTCCCGCCGAGAGAGTCTGCAACTATCAGGGAAGCTTCGCGCACCTTCAGTGCAAGCAGCCATGCTGCGATGAGCTCTTCGACGCAAGTCCCCATGTCGAGCGCATGCTCGCCGGCATGGCAGGGTTCGAGATCCGCAGCGAAGATATCCCCCGATGCCCGCACTGCGGCTGGCAGCTTACGCCGTGGGTGCGCGACGACACGTTTTTGCAAGGCGAGGTATGGCGCGAGAACCTCGAACGATACGAGCGCTTTGTGCGCGAGCGCAGCAGTGGCCGCGTGCTGTTGCTGGAGCTCGGCGTGGGCGAAATGACTCCTGGTATCATCACGCTCCCGTTTTGGAGCATGACCGCAAAGCTGCCGGATGCGCACCTGTTGAGCGTCAACATCTCGAACGGCTCGGCTCCGCTGCAGCTCGGAAGCAAGGCAGAGGCAATTCAGGCCGATTTGGGCGCGCTGCTCTCGGCGGCACGGACAGGCAACGAGTAACGCGGCGAGGCTTCTTGCCGCAAACCGTCCTCGCTAAATGCCATGGCCGCTCATAAGTAAATAGCCAAGGCACGCCTTATTTCAGATACTCCTCAAAGAACGCTTCCAGCTTTTCAAACGGAATGACGTCTGTCTGATCGTACAGATCGGTGTGGTTGGCACCGGGGATGATGAGCAGCTCCTTATTGTCTCCGGTCAGCTTGCTGTACGCGGTTTCGCTGAAATAGCGAGAATGCGCCTTCTCGCCGTGCACCAGCAGCACGGCAGAGCGAATCTCACCGGCGTACTGCAAA
Organism: uncultured Collinsella sp.; assembly: GCA_958428675.1. Classification (GTDB taxonomy): domain Bacteria; phylum Actinomycetota; class Coriobacteriia; order Coriobacteriales; family Coriobacteriaceae; genus Collinsella. Next base: position 5,372 of record CAUAGV010000097.1, on the reverse strand, counting down.
ATCGGCATGTTCATAAACGACAGCGAGGACGTCACATTCCAGCCACCGTTGGAGTTCAGACTGCGGGGATGGTAACCGCGAGGGGTCTTGTAGTAGGCGTAATAGTCCTTTACAAACTGCGGTGCGTCCTCCGGCAGCGGATCGAGCACCCCACCCGCCAGCGCGTAGCTGCCGTTTTTATAGTCCTCGGTGCGCTGCGCGTTCAGTGCTTTTCGCTTTTCGAAGCGTGCCTGCTCGGAATCCTCGGCGTCAAAATAGCCGTTGGCAGTCGCGCGGGTCAAGTCATACATGGTCATGGCCGCAGTGGCTTTGATACGGGTGTCAATGGCTGCGGCATTGATTGCCGTGCCGCCCCAACCGCAGATGCCAATGATACCAATGCGCTCCGGGTCGACGCTTTCCTGTACAGAGAGGAAATCCACCGCTGCGCAAAAGTCCTCGGTGTTGATATCCGGCGATGCCACATAGCGGGGCGTGCCACCGCTCTCGCCGGTATAGGACGGGTCGAAGGCAATTGCGAAAAAGCCCAGCTCCGCCATTTTCTGAGCGTACAGACCGGATGACTGCTCCTTCACCGCGCCAAACGGACCGCTAATGGCGATGGCGGGCAGTTTGCCTTCCGCGTTCTTCGGCACGTAGACATCGGCCGCCAGCGTGATGCCGTATCGGTTGTGGAAAGTCACCTTGCTGTGCTCGACCTTGTCACTTTTGGGGAACACCTTGTCCCATTCTTGCGTCAGATTCAACTGCTCCATGCTTAAACCTCCCTGCTAGTCGCTTTGAGATATTCCTCGTCGTCCACAGGCTCCAGCCACTCGTTGGAGGCATCCTCGCCCGGAACCTCCAGCGCCAGATGGGAGAACCAGCTGTCGGGCGCGGCTCCGTGCCAATGCTTCACCCCCGGGGCGATGTTGACCACGTCGCCGGGGCGCAGCTCCTGTGCCGGCTTGCCCCACTCCTGGTAAAACCCTCGGCCAGCCACGCAGACGAGGATCTGCCCGCCGCCGCTTTTGGCGTGATGGGTGTGCCAATTGTTGCGGCAGCCAGGCTCGAACGTCACGTTGAAGACGCCGACCTGCTCGGTGGAAAGGGGCGCGAGGTAGCTTTGACCGATAAAGAACTTCGCGAAGGCGTCGTTGGGGGCACCGATGGGGAAAACCATCTCGTTTTGGTGCTGAGCCTTTGCGTCGGCGGCATCGTCGTCCGCCCAGACCTCCTTCGCCATGCGGAAGGCAGCCCACGCCTTGGGCCAACCCGCATAAAACGCTGCGTGCGTAAGGATCTCCGCTATCTCCGCCTTGGTCACGCCGTTGTTCTTTGCGGACGTCAGGTGATATTTGAACGAAGAGTCCGTCAGCCCCTGCGACATCAGGGCAACCACCGTCACCACGCTGCGGTCGCGCAGGGAAAGCTCACTCTCTCGGCTCCACACCTCGCCGAACAGCACGTCGTCGTTGAGCTGTGCGAATTTGGGAGCGAACTCCCCCAGGGCATCTCTGCCCGCTGTCTGCTTAATTGCCATAATTTACTTCCTCCTGTCGATGGTATTAGGCACAAATCTGCTTCCGCGCTGCCAAGCAGCCCGGCTAGATTCCCTTGCCCATTCGTCGCGCCTGCTCCAGAGCGGGATGCCCGGCGATTGCGGAACACCCCTTGCGCTCCCGATTTGTATTGACGAGAATGAAGGTAATACCTGAACCTGACTTTAGGTCAAGGAGTGAATTCGAGATTTATTTGGAGGAGCCATGTACACAATCGGGCAGGTGGCGGAGATGTTCGATTTGCCCACTTCAACGCTGCGATATTACGACAAGCAGGGATTGTTCCCAGGATTGGAGCGGGCGTCCGGCATTCGCCAATTCGGCGACAGGGAACTCGAGGCGCTTCGGGTCATCGAATGCCTAAAGAAGGCGGGGATGGAGATCAGGGATATCCGGCTGTTCATGGAATGGTGCGCAGAGGGCCCATCAACATACCCCCAGCGCAAGGCCATGTTCGAGGAGCGGAAGGCCCACATGGAATCGGAGATCGCGAACATGAACCGTGCACTCGATATGCTGAAGTTCAAATGCTGGTACTACGAGCAGCTGAATCAAGGCGACAACGAGGCTGAGCTGAAGGCACTGATTCCAGACGGTTTGCCGGCAGAGATTAAAAAGGCCTACGAGAACGCTCACGCTCGGTAGCGGCGTTTGATGTTCAAGGGGATTCGGCGAGGAGTCGTTTTGACTCCAATCTTTATTGGAGCCAGCATGTAAAGCTCATTTCAAACTTTGGGGTTGAATTCTCGCATTTGTCCCAAGGGGCGCCGCGGATGGTCTTGCCATTTCCTTTGCACTCAAATCATTCCAGGTTAGGCGTCTTGCCGTGATGCGAAGGAAAACATCTTGGCCAACAGCGCCGCCATCTGATTTGGCGCGAGGAGGCCGTCGTCTTGAGCCCACGCGATGAGGGTAGAGCAGATGCCTCCTGTCATGAACGAGAACACGTAGCGGACCTGTCTGTTCGCGTCGAAAAGCTCCATGGGCAGCTTGTGCTGCTGTAAACTCGCCCCCTTGAACCACCAGGAAAGTGCGTCGACGGGCGCCGAGCCGTCGCCGAGGGAAACCAGAGTGCTTTTGCGCGGCTGCCAGTAGGCGAACACCGCCTCCAGTAAACCTTGCAGGTTGTCGCTGACTTCAGTCGGCAGGTTCTGCGCGAACGCCCGTCCTTCCATCTCCATTCCCCGATGGAGCGCGTCATCGAGGTCATCGAAGCATCGGTAGTAGGTTCTACGGGCAACTTGTGCCTCTTCTGCAAGCGTTGTAACGTTCACCTGCGCCCACCCGCCGGCTTGGAAGATGCGAAGCGCCGCCAGAGCCAGACGATCCGCCGCCGTCATCGGTGTCTCAAAACCCTTTGCCGTGTGCAATTAACCGCATCCTTCCCTTCATGTCAGCATTCTTCGTGTGATTATGTCACAAATGAGACATTCCAGACGAAAGGCGAAGCATGAAAGCGCTGGTGAAAGCAGGCAGCGATGCCTGGGTGGCAGAAGTTCCCAACCCGACGGTGGGCAAAGGCGAGATGCTCATCAGGGTGCGTGCCGCCGCCTTCAATCGAGCAGACTACAAGGGCGGGGAGTGCGTTGCCGCGTCAGATGGCGTAAGGGGGCACGGCGCGAAGATCGTCGGCGGCGATATGGCCGGCGAGGTGGTCGCCGCGGGTGCCGGGGTGCAGGGCTTTTCCGCGGGTGAGCGGGTTTGCGCCATCACCAACGCCGTGGTGGCCGGCGCGTTTGCGGAATACGCGGTCGCGAAGGCCTCGCGCACGGCGCACCTTCCCATGTCGATGAGCTTCGAGGGCGGGGCGGCGCTTGCGTCCTCGGGTACCACCGCCTATGCCTCCATTTTGAAAGTCCCCCACCTGGAAAGCTCGAGTATCCTGGTCATGGGCGCGTCGGGCGGCGTGGGACAGTACTGCACCCTCATGGCCGCGGCGAAGGGGGCGAAAGTCACGGCAGCGTGCGGAAAGGGCAACGCCTCCATAGCGCAGGGGTGCGGCGCGCAGCGCGTGCTCGACTATTCGGTCCCCGGCTTTCTCGATGGAGTCGCCGACGACGCTTTCGATGCCGCTGTGGTCGTGAACGGTCGCGTCAGCTCTTCCGATTACGCGCGCGTGCTCAAGCCGGAGGCGCCTTATATCGCGGTCGGAATCGACTCGCTTACGCCTTCGGCGCTGTCGCTTCCTTTCCGGGGGCACCCCCTGAAGGCAGGCCTGTTCTTCGGCGTGGTGGACAAGCAAGGTTTGCGCCGCGCCTGCGATATCGTGGCGGCTTCGCCGTTCTCGCCGAAGATCGAACGCGTCGAAGGCTTCGACAACGCACTGCGCACGCTAGTTGACCTGCACCAACACCACCCACGCGGAAAAGTGGTGGTCACACTGGATTAGGGATGCGGTTATATATCGGAGCAGCCCAGCAACGTGACCCAACTCGCTCCATCTTTGGATTCGAGCGGTTAATCGCGAAAGGCCGATACAGCGCAAAAAAACAGAAGCGCCCTGTGATACCACAGGGCGCTTCTAACTAGTAAGACTCCTTCTGAACGGAGTTGCTATCACTCAATAATCAAATCATGTCGCATTTCTTCAGATTTTGTAAAACCAAATATCTTTTGGCATATTTCAAATGGACTTACAATATTGGCACGATCATGACTCTGGGATTTATGACAGCTCGGGAAGTTGCACGGCCGCCACCTCCCGTTCCACGCCTTTGTTTAATCAATAGAAAACAGCTCGTAAGGAGAAAGCCATAATTGGAAGAATCTATCACGTAGGATTGACCGTCAGCGATCTTGACCGTTCCGTGGCGTTTTACCGGGATATGCTGGGCCTTCAGTATCAGGGAGAGCTCCTGATGCAGGGGCAAGAGACTGACGCAATGTTCCGGCGAGAAGGCTGCAAGGCACGGGTTGCCTATCTGAACGGTTCAGATCAGCTGGACATGCCGCCGGTAGAGCTAATCCAGTTTGTGGGGGATGAGATTCACCGTAAGCCCATGGATCTTTTCACAACTTCCATATCAGAACTTTGCTTCTATACAGAGGATGCCGATGAGGTCTATCAAAAGCTGGTGGAGCAGGGTGTGAAGTGTTTCTCCGCTCCCCAGGAATTTGATTTTCGGCAGGAAGGCTTTGGCCGAAGCAAAGCCTTCTACCTTCGGGACCCAGATGGGATCATTTTAGAAATCATGCAGCCGCTGGAGAACTGATCGCTCACTCGGGGGGCGATCGGTCCGAGCAAGAGCGCTTCGGCGGGCACCGCCTCTGAATGGGAAACCTCATTGGGTTTGTAGCGGCAACGGTAGGCTGCGCGGCGAGTGGTGCCGCCATCGTTCTGATTCTTTTCCGCGCGGTGCAGGACGTCTGCGCTGGCGTGCTCATGACTCTCACGCAGACACTCCCCGTGCAGGAGGCCCGTCGCCGGGATACTCGAGCAGCGGCTCGTTGTCGAGGTCCAGCAGTTCGATGTAGACATAGTTAGCGGACGGGTCCTTCCGAGCGCTAGAGGCGGAGGGCGCCTTCACGAGCTCGGACTCACCGGAGCGGCGCATCCCTGTGATCACCTTGACGTCTCGGGTGCCCTCGAGTGCCCAAAGCCGCTCCATGTACGCATTACGGTCTTCCCAAGCCATAATCCATTCCTTCTCGGTTTCGAAACTCGATTATTTCTAAAGTTTCGAAACCGAGAAGGCAATATGCACAAGGCCGCGTCGAGAAGTGAGTCCCGGTCGCGCCATGTCGGCACGAATTTGCGCCTGCTACAATGCGGACATCAGAGATGAAAACACAGTCCCCGTCGGGTAGTCGTGGGCGTGCGGGAGTCCACAT
>CAUAGV010000096.1 GCA_958428675.1 uncultured Collinsella sp. | reverse complement strand
TCAAGTCGTCCTCGCAGACGCTCAAGCAGGAATACCTCGATACATACGAGGGAGGCGAATGACATGAAACTATTTGAACAGCTGAAGTCCAATGCGTCGCGCATGACTGTCTACGCCATCCTCGTGGCAACGGCTTTATGCGGAATCGCGGCACCCGTCTATGCGCTCAACGGGGAGAAAGGCGATGTCGAACCCGCGTACATGGCTTCGACGGTTAAGGACCGGTACAAAGCCTTCTCTGGAGACACGTTTTACGTAGCAGAGTACGACACGACCTACCGTCAGCTTCGCTACAACAAGGGCTACGACTATCTAGGCGCAGAGGCAATCAGCTATACGTCGGGTTGGTACCGCTCCAGCTATGGACACATAACCCAGTTCAAGTGTAACTACCGCGTGTACAACTAAAGCAACCGGCTGGGACGAGGGGCGACGCAAAAGCGTCGCCCCCGTTTTTAACCATGCCAGCTGAACCTGGTTCAGGCTTCAATGCAAGAAGAAGCAGGCCGAGGTCCAGATTTCGGACAAGAAGAGGGCGCTCGCGCGCGAGGCGCGCAAGGCACGCAACCACGCGCTCATGGTCGCCGGCGGGCTCATCGTGAACCACGCGCCGTGCGGCAACTGGAAACGCATCGACTGGGACAGGCTTGCGGCGTGAATCGACCGCCACGGATACAAGATCACCGGCTCCACGCAGCACGGAATCTGGACCCGTAACCTTTCGTAGCCCAGATCAAAATACCGGTTGTTTCCAGAAATCCTCTAGGAGGCGTCTAGATAGAGGATTTCTGGAAATGCAAATAGCTTTAGATTCCGAGCGTATCGACCGGAGCAACAACGATGCCTTCGCTAGTTACGTGAGCCGGCATACCAAACCCGATGACGATGAGTTTCGCCGCAGGCGGCCTCTCCCCGCGATCGACCAGCTTTCGCTCAAGTCGAAGCAGATTTTCCACTGCCTCTGGGACTTGGGGGCTCCCGAGCTTAACCTCAACGGCAACCCACGAGCCGTCACGGCGATGGACAATCGCGTCGACCTCTAGGTCATCAGCGTCGTGGTAGTGAGATACGGTCGCATCGCTGACCGCCGCGTAAACCTTGAGATCGTGCAGCACAAGGGATTCGAAGAGCAAGCCAAGGGTCTTCGGATCGGATGACAACGACTCCGGATCCGCACCGATGAGGGCGACGGCGAGCGATGAGTCCGCAAGGTGCCGCTTCGCGCCCTGCCGCAACTTCACCGGCGACCTGAGAGCCGGATGCCACGCGGGGACATCGTCGACGATATTGATACGGCGCAGCGCGTCCATGTAGCCGGTAATCGTATTCTTTGAGACGTCAACACCCAAATCCCTTTCGATGGACCTCATGCCGGCAAGAGTCGATTCATTGCGTGCAAGCGACGAGAGCAAGGCCCTTACCTTAACCGGGTCGCGTTTCACTCCATCCGCCCTCGAAACGTCAGACTCGCAAACACCGTCAATATAGGCGGCGGCTATCCGCATTGCGTCGGCAGTTGTCTTACCGACCGCTTGGGGCCAACCGCCGCGGCAGAGCAAATCCGCGATACCGGCGATACCGGCGATGGATCCGAGTGACGCCGCAACGGAATCGCCATCGAGCAGCGCACCAAGCGAGACCGCTCCCGACGAAATACCGAGCTCGAAAAGCGTCATGGTATCCATCCGCAAACGGGCGATTCGACCCACACCGCTGTGCATCGGCTGGTTCTCGGCTCGCGGCGTCGCAGATCCGGTGAGAATGAACTGTCCTGGCTCCCCTCCCCTGACATCGCATTCGAATCGCACGGCATCCCATAGCTTCGGTTCTTCCTGCCATTCGTCGACAAGCCTCGGGGTCGGTCCGACAATTGCTTGGGCCGGATCGAGACGAGCGAGCTGGAGGGCCGCAAAACCGCCAGATGGGTCGGAGAGAGATAACGATGACTCGGCAAATCTCTGAGCTGTCGTTGTCTTTCCACACCATTTCGGCCCCTGAATGAGCACTGCACCAAAAATGCCAAGGTCGCGCTCGACCAAGCAGTCAACACAACGTCCTATATACCGATCCATCGGCTTTCCCTCCAATCATTCATTTGAAATTATAGCGTCTATCTGCGTCGTTGGGACAAATAACGATTACTTATTGGGACGATTGACGATAATTTATTGGGACGATTGACGATAGCTCGTTGGGACGATTTCCATTTTCTTAAGGCACTAATCAACGAGACCCACTGTGAACTATGAGACGGATAAATTTAGCTGACGCCTCTCATGAGTTCAGCAATGCTGATTTGAAATCCGTCGGCAATCTTCTTGAGATTTGAGAGGCTGACATTACGCCGCCCGACTTCAATGCTCGCGTAGTAGGAACGATCCATTTCAATCAAATTGGCGAACTGCTCCTGGCTGCACCCGAGTCCAGCGCGGAGCTCTTTGCATCTCATGCCGAATGATTTCTGAAGCGTCTTCGTATCCATGACAAAAAGAGTCATGGATTGTTGTATAAAAGCCAATGGACTATATACAACAATCCCAGTTAAGGCGCATAATTATCTCTATTGGAAAGCACTCTGATGCCCAGTCGGATAGGGCACGGAAAAGGAATGGAATAGCAATGACTCAGGGAAAGCATTTCGCTGCCGGTGGCGATCACTTCGCCGCGCAGCCCGACAAAAAGATTCACACTCCGAAGGGGATCGCGCGTCTGACCGTCACCGCGGCGACCATGGCCGCCATGACCGGATCGAGCCTCATCTCACCGTTCACGGCATTCGCCCAGACCGGTGACGGGGGCACGCAGCACCCCGCCGTGATGTCGCCGATCGCCGCCCATGCCGGCGCGGCATCCGGTACCGGTGCGAAATCCGCCGCACAGACCATCGCGGACCTGCAGAAGGCAGTCGACGAGGCGAAGGCGAAGGAGGACGCCGCCAAGGCATCCTACGATGAGGTCGCCGTCCCCTACAACGAGGCGGCTTCCGCCCGCGATCAGGCCAAGGCATCCTACGATTCGGCAGTCAGCGCCGGCACGGCAGCCGACCGAGCAGCGATGGACGAGTACGCCCGTCAGGTCGCGGAGGGCAAGGACGCCGCCGATGCCGCCGGCAAGGACCTCGAGCAGGCGAAGGCGGGTCTCGCAGACGCCAAGGCGGATGCATCCGAGAAGGACGAAGCGTACCAGTCCGCCCTCAAGGCGGCCCAGGATGCCAAGGATGCCCTCGATAAAGCCAAGGCAGATGCCGTAAGCGCCACCCCGGAGGCAATCAGTGCCGCCGAGCAGGCCGTGCGCGACGCCCAGGCTGCCGTGGACAGGGCACAGGCCGAACTGGACAACGCCAACGCGACGCTTGCCGATGCCCAGTCCAAGCTGGTTGCGGCCCAGTCTGCAAAGGATTCCGCCGATGCCGTCCTCGCCGCAGCCCAGCAGAACAAGGACGCGGCGGATGCGAAGGCCGCAGCCACCAGCGCCGCCTACGAGAAGGCGAAAGCAGACCTCGCCGCAGCGGAGGCAGGCGCCAGCGGTCCGGAGTACGATGCGGCAAAACAGAAGGTCGCGGACGCGGAGGCAGCCCTCGCCGCCGCACGAGCGGCACAGTCCCAGTGCGAGTCCGAGCTCGAGCAGGTACAGTCCGCTGCGGCAACGGCACAGGCCGACCTGAATGATGCCCAGGTGGCCCTCTCCGTAAAGCAGCAGGCCGCGGCCGATGCCGCGTCCGGCGTGAACGCCGCCCAGTCCGCACTCGATGCCGCAAACGCCGGCCTCGATGCGGCCAAGCAGGCGAATGCCGACGCCGTCGCCAAGCTGGATGCCGCGAAGCAGGCTGTCAAGGACGCTGAGTCCGCCAAGGCAGCCGCCGATGTAGAGCTTGCGAACGCCAAGACCGCAAAGGATACCGCCGACGCAGCCGTGACCGCCGCCCAGCAGAAGGTCGATGAGGCCCAGGCGAAACTCGATTCCGCCGACGCGCAGCTCAAGCAGGGAGCCATCGGCTTCTTCCGTGCCATGGGTGCCGATTCAGCCATCGAGATCATCCAGAACTGCACATACAAGGACTACACCGAAGTGGGGAACAGCCTCGACGCGACCAGTCTCGACAACATGCTCGCGGCAATCCCGTACATGAAGTCCATCAACGAGTATCGCAAGTCCGTCGGTCTCCCTGAGCTCCAAGTCACGTACAAGCTCATTGCGGCGGCGATTGCCAACGCGAACTATTCCGATGTCAAGTTTGGGCATTCCATGCAGTTTGATACGAGCGAAAACCTCGCATGGAACTATGGAACCGATCCGAAACCGCAGTGGGTGGACCAAGAAAAGGCTTTCTTCGATCAGGCGGTAAAGGAGCTCTATGGCGTCACCGGTCTAATCGGTAAGGATGCCGTAGATTTCTACAAGTCGCATAGCGGGATTGAATCCTATGTCAACCAGCATTTTAAGGTTGCCGGATATCCCGCAACTGTCGGTCACTACCTGCATGTCATCAGCCCTGAAATCGGCTATATGGGTATGGCAGTCTGCAGCAAGGGAACCATGAACGGCTGGCAGACCGACAGCTTCGATACCGCAAACCTGGGTTGGGCAGGCTCCGGTTGGAACATGAACCCCATGTCCGTCGACGAGTACGAGCAGAAGCTGACCTCCTACATCGACGGTCTCAAGAACGCCAAGAGCGCACTCGACGCAGCCAAGGCCGATCTCGCATCCAAGCAGCAGGCAGCCGCCAGCGCCGCCGCAACCGTCCAGCAGAAGCAGGTCGCAGCGGATTCCGCACAGGCAGATGTCGATTCCGCGAAGCAGGGCGTTGCCGATGCCCAGCGTGCCGTCGATGCCGCCAAGGCTGATGTCGCCGCCAAGCAGCAGGGCGTCACGGATGCCCGAGCTGGGTTGGATGCGGCGAAATCGAACCTCGATGCCGCCAACGCGGCAGTCGTTACGGCAAAATCAACCGTCCAGCAGAAGCAGGTCGCCTTTGATGCCGCCAACGCAGCCGTAACGACCGCACAGTCTAAGTTGGATTCCGCCAAGGCGGACACCGCTGCTAAGCAGCAGAGCGTGGACGATGCGAACGCCGACCTCGCGAAGTTCTTCCAGGACGTCGCCGACGCCAAGAAGGCGGTCGATACCGCAAAGAGCGTCCACGATGCGGCGGCAGCCGACCAGGCCGAGAAGGCGGCAGTCCTCGCAGCCGCCAAGCAAAAGGCGGACGGCACCGCACGCGCCCTCGCGGATGCCCAGCGTGCCGTCGATGCCGCAAAGGCCGGCACCGGCGTTGCCGCCGACAAGCTTACCGGTTCCCAGACCGATCTCGAGGACGCACAGTCGAACCTCGACATCCTCACCGGTCTTGCCGCGAAGCTCGCAGAGGCACAGCAGCGCGAGCAGGATGCAGTAAAGGCCGTCAATGACACCAAGGCCGAACTCGATGCCGCGAAGGCTGACGCCGTCGCCGCCGAGTCCCTTGTCTCCGCCGCCGAACAGGCAAAGGCGCAGACAGACGCCAAGCTGGCGAAGCTGAACTCCATCAATGCCGACGCGGCGATTGCTTCCGGCCATGACGCGAACGCAGATGACGCCCTCAACGCGCTTTTCGCCGCAGCAGTCGAGGCACGTGCCAAGGTCGCGCCCGCCAAGGCCATCCTGGACGAGAAGCAGGCCGCGGTGGACGGGCTCCAACCCGGCTATGATGCGGCACTCGCTGCCTACGAGCAGGCGAAGTCCGACCGCATCGCAGCGGAGCAGAAGCTTTCCGATGAGATCGCACGACAGGAGGCAGAGGAGGTCGCAAAGCAGCAGGCGGCATACAGCCCGAAGCACCTCGCCGGCACGGATACCGCCCAGCCCGGCAGCCTCGCCCAGACCGGTGACCGCGCGGGACTCATCGGCGAGACGTTCGTCATCGGCGGTACCGTCCTCGTGGCAGCCGGCGTCTTCCTCGATCAAAAGAAGCGCCGCGAGCAGATGTAGTGCAAATCGCATAACGACTCGGAAAGGGGAATCCCGCAAAAGGGATTCCCCTTTTTCGTCTTGCCAGCCACGGTTCGTTGAGGCAGCTTCAGCTTAAGGGCCACAGATTAAACCGATCTACAACTGTGACCATATGACTGTGCGCACATGTTAGCATGGTCATATGGTCACCTATTTACAGCTGCGATTATGATGCAATAACTCAACCGTTAGTGCTTATTAAACAGCCAATCGAAGCCAGGCTTGCCCAGTGTTTGGCGCATCTGCCCCACCTGAATCTCCGTCTCCACGCCATCCTTGCCGATGACGGCGGCCATGTTCTCAGCGGTCAGCAGCCAAGATAACAGACGGGCGGATCCAGCTCAGCATATAACGTTCGGTAATACATGACCATGTTAATGTAGTCATATGTTCACGCATTACAAGCTGGGACCTCATGTATTAGAGCTCGAGCTGCGCCCGTGCGTCCTTGGCGTCTCGCGTCCGACCGTCATCAAATGGCTCAAGCCGGGCTGGCGCGATAAGCGGAATGAGGTCGTGAGGCGGATGGACGCCGGCAGCGTCACACCCATCCGCCTCACGGACGATGAAATCGCGTGGACGCCGGAGGCCGTGACCGTCAGGGCGTCCGGCGGGGAAATCATCGGGCTCGATGCGTGGGGCATGGCGAAGGTTCCTACCGGAGCCTATGGTCCCGACTCTCCCGGTCGTATTCCTACGATATCGCCCCTAAATCACCAATGTGTCGGATAA
>CAUAGV010000095.1 GCA_958428675.1 uncultured Collinsella sp. | reverse complement strand
CCGGCCCGCTGCACCTCAACTACACGCTGACCCGCGCCGAGTTCGAGAAGATCACCCGCGACCTGCTCGAGCGCTGCAAGCAGCCTGTCACCAACGCCCTGCGTGACGCTAAGCTCAAGCTCTCCGATCTGACCGAGGTCATCCTCGTCGGCGGCTCCACCCGTATGCCCGCCGTCCAGGAGCTCGTCAAGACCATGACCGGCAAGCAGCCCAACATGTCCGTGAACCCCGACGAGGTCGTTGCCGACGGCGCTGCCGTCCAGGGCGGCGTGCTCACCGGCGACGTCGAGGGCATCCTGCTGCTCGACGTTACCCCGCTGTCGCTGGGCGTCGAGACCATGGGCGGCATCATGACCAAGATGATCGACCGCAACACCACGATCCCGACCTCCAAGACTGAGGTCTACTCCACCGCTGCCGACAACCAGACCAGCGTCGAGATCAACGTGCTCCAGGGCGAGCGCGAGCTTGCTCGCGACAACAAGTCGCTCGGTAAGTTCCAGCTGACCGGTATCCCGGCTGCCCGCCGCGGCGTGCCGCAGATCGAGGTCACCTTCGACATCGACGCCAACGGCATCGTCAAGGTCTCCGCTAAGGACAAGGGCACCGGCAAGGAGCAGCAGATCACCATCTCCGGCTCCACCGCGCTTTCCGATGACGAAGTCGATCGCATGGTCAAGGACGCCGAGGCCCATGCCGAGGAGGACAAGAAGCAGAAGGAGGAGGTCGAGGTCCGCAACCAGACCGATAGCCTGTGCTACTCCACCGAGCAGACCCTCAACGAGCTGGGCGACAAGGTTTCCGCCGATGTGAAGTCCAAGGCCGAGGCCGCTATCGCCGACGCCAAGAAGGCGCTCGAGGGCTCTGACGTCGAGGCCATCAAGGCCGCTGGCGAGTCCCTGCAGTCCGTGGCCTACGAGCTGGCCCAGGTTGTCTACGCCGACGCTCAGCAGCAGACCGACGGTGCCGCTGGCGCCCAGCCTGCCGACGATGACGTGGTCGACGCCGACTACGAGGTTGTGGACGACGAGGACAAGTAATCATGTCCGCCCGTAAAGCTCGCGCGGAGGCGGCTGCCGCTGGCGCCGCCCCCGTTGACTCTGAGGAGAAGGACGTGAAGATTCCCGTAGAGGCTGTCGACGATGCCGAGGCCAACGAGGCCGAGGCTGCCGAGGCTGCCGAGAACCAGGTAGAGGATTCCAACAAGGAGGCGACGATGACCGAGGACGAGATGGTGGAAGCCGCTATCCGCGCTGGTGAGGAAGCCGCCGACAACGACTTTAAGCTCAAGTTCGAGCAGGCCCAAAAGGAGCTTGCCGACGTGCGTCATGAGCTCGAAGCTGCGGCAGAGGCTCAGAAGGCTGCCGAGGACAAGGCGAAGGACGCCACCGAGCGCACCGCCCGTCTGCAGGCCGACTGGGAGAACTTCCGTCGCCGCACCGCCAACGAGCGCATCGCCGAGCGCGACCGCGCGACCGAGAAGCTTGTCACCGCGCTGTTGCCGGTGATCGACGATATCGAGCGTGCAATCGATCATGCCCGCAGCCAAGAGCTTTCCGACGACTTTAAGCAGTTCGTCGATGGCGTCGATGCGGTGCATGCCAAGCTGCTTGATGTGTTTGCGCACGAGGGCGTTGAGCCCATCGACCCCAAGGGCGAGGCGTTCGATCCGCTCGAGCACCAGGCTGTGGGTCGCGTCGAGGACGCATCGCAGTACGACGAGACCGTCAACGATGTGTACCAGAAGGGCTACCGCATGGCGGACCGCATCCTGCGTTCCGCGATGGTGACGGTGACCTACGGTGGCGAGAAGCGCCCCGCACCGGAGCCCGAAGCGGCGCCCGAGGATGCTGCGGCCGATACGGCCGAGAGCACCGAGGAGTAATTGAGAAGGGCCCCGGGGCAACACCCGGGGCCCTTTCTGGCCTAGTGCCATATGAAAACATGAGCCGTCGTCTGCATGGGCGGCGGACGTAACAGGAGAGGAGCTACGATGGCTGCAGGCAAAACCTTCTATGACATCCTGGGCGTATCCAAGAGCGCCTCCGACAAAGAGATCAAGAGCGCGTTTCGCAAGCTCGCGCAAAAATATCACCCCGATGCCGGCGGCGACGAGGCCAAGTTCAAGGAGATCAGCGAGGCCTACGAGACGCTTTCGGACGAGAAGAAGCGCAAAGAGTACGACCAGATGCTCATGTTTGGCGGCATGCCGGGCGCGGGCGGCGCGTATGGCGGTGGCTACGGCGCCGGTGCCGGCGCGAGCGGCTGGGGCGATATCTTCGACAGCATCTTTAGCGGCAACGGCGCCTGGGGCAGCGATTGGGGCTCGGGCTTTGCCGGGGCCGCAGGTAATGCCGGTGCGGGCGCGGGCCGCAACCGCGCGCGCAAGGGCGGCGACCTGTCGCTGACCGTCGATGTGACGGCCGAGGACGCGTTTCGCGGCGTGACGCACAAGGTCACCTATCGCATTCCCTCGACAGGCGAGCAGCAGACCATTACGGTCTCGGTGCCCGCGGGCGCGGTCGACGGCGGCAAGCTGCGCTACAAGCGTCGCGGCGAGTATGGCGTTGCGGGTGGCGAGCGCGGCGACCTGGTCGTGACCACGCATGTGGAGGAGCACCCGCTGTTTAAGCGCAAAGGCGCCGACGTGACCATGGAGGTACCGGTCTCGGTCTACGAGGCGGCGCTCGGCTGCACGGTGGACGTGCCTACGCCCGGCGGTGCGACGGTCCGTTTGAAAGTGCCCGCGGGTACCCAGACGGGCAAGAAGTTCCGCTTTAAGGAGATGGGGGCGCCCGACGTTAAGCACCGTGGCCGCACAGGCGCGCTTCTTGTCGAGATTAAGGTGCAGGTCCCCACGAACCTGTCCGACGACGAGCGCGATGCCATGACCAAGCTGCGGGAGACCGACACGCGCGACTATCGCGAGAAGGTCAACCGTTACAAGGCGACGTACTAGGGCGGTCGTGGCGCACGCCCGCGCCCGCGGGCTTATGATGGACGATAACGAGACGGAAAGGGGTCAGGTAGCATGGCCGAGGACAATAGGAACAAACCGCTGTACATGATCAGCGTGGCGGCCGAGCTGACCGGCATGCATCCGCAGACTCTGCGCGTCTACGAGTCCAAGGGCTTGGTGAATCCTCAGCGCTCGGGCGGTAACACGCGCCTGTATTCGCGTGCCGATATCGAGCGTCTGGAACTCATCAATCAACTGACCGACGAGGGCATCAACCTTGCCGGTGTGGTGCGTATCCTCGATATGAAGGAGCGTGCCGAGGAGCGCGAGCGCGAGAATGAAAAACTTCGTGCCCGCGTGCGCCAGCTCGAGGACGAGCTGCACGAGTACAAGATGCAGAAGAAGATCACCGCCCTGGCTCCGCGCGATGGCTCGGTTAACCCCGAGCAAGTCATGCGCAAGCTGCTGGGCGCCGGCGGGGATCTATAGTTACGCGGTTTTACCAAACCGCGTAACGGCTCGACGCTGCGCCCTTAGGTTCCGCCGTTCTGACGAACGGCGGACCAGTTGACGCTGCGCGCCGCCCAGAGCGACAATTTGTCATTCAAAGGGCAAGGCATGACCAGAAGGTCTATGCCTTGCCCTTTTCATGCCAACTTGTTCGCTCTGGACGTCGCTCGCTGTTCGTCCTCTACCTGCGGCGCTGCTTTGCTCCGGATGCGGTAGGGTAGTCATTGGGGACGTTCTTAAATGACTAGTCGAAAGGGACACTCTTGCGCCAGATCTGCCGGCCCCACGCGGGGCTCGTCCTGTGCTTTACTGAGATAAAGTGAACGTAGAGATTCGTAACCCACTCGCAACCGTTCTATGGCACGATATTGAACGAATGTATGCTATGCGCCCAAATCGTTTTGGGCAGAGTGGGAGACAGTATGGTCAAGCTGTACGAGGACGGCATTTACCTGCGCGGCGGCAGCGAGGTTGTGCCTGCGGCCGAGGCTGCCGAGCGCGGTATTACGCAGACGCCCGAGGATGCCAAGCGTGGCACCATCGCGTATTCGATCCTCCAGGCACACAATACGTCCGGAGATCCCGAGGCGCTCAAGATTCGCTTCGACGCCATGGCGAGCCATGACATCACCTTTGTCGGCATCATCCAGACGGCGCGCGCCTCGGGCATGGAGCAGTTCCCGCTGCCCTACGTGCTCACCAACTGCCATAACTCGCTGTGCGCCGTGGGCGGCACCATCAACGAGGACGACCACGTCTTTGGCCTCTCGGCTGCCAAAAAGTACGGCGGCATCTTCGTCCCGCCGCACATCGCCGTCATCCACTCCTTTATGCGTGAGAACTTCGCCGGCTGCGGCAAGATGATTTTGGGTTCCGACTCGCACACCCGCTACGGCGCTCTGGGCACTATGGCCGTGGGCGAGGGCGGCGGCGAGCTGGCAAAGCAACTGCTGCGCGACACCTACGACGTCGCCTATCCCGGCGTTGTCGCCATCTACCTCACGGGCGCCCCGCGCCCCGGCGTCGGCCCGCACGACGTTGCGCTCGCCATCATCCGCGCCGTCTTTGCCAAGGGTTACGTCAAGAACAAGGTCATGGAGTTTGTGGGCCCCGGCATCGCGAGCATGACGACCGACTACCGCAACGGCGTCGACGTCATGACTACCGAGACCACCTGCCTGTCGAGCATCTGGGCCACCGACGAGGACACACACACGTTTTTGACCATGCACGGCCGCGGCGACGACTACCGCGAACTCAAGCCCGCCGATGTCGCCTACTACGACGGCTGCGTCGAGGTCGATCTGTCGGGCATCAAGCCCATGATCGCCCTGCCGTTCCATCCTTCCAACGGCTTTGAGATCGACGAGCTCAACGAGAACCTCGAGGACATCCTGCACGAGGTGGAGCTCGAGGCCGCCAAGATTGGCGAGGGCAAGACGCACTTTAGCCTGCTCGACAAGATCGTCGACGGTAAGCTGCACGTGCAGCAGGGCGTTATCGCCGGCTGCTCGGGCGGCAACTACGACTCCGTGGTCCAGGCTGCCCGCGCGCTCAAGGGCGCCAACACCGGCTGCGGCGAGTTCTCGCTGTCGGTCTATCCCACGAGCCAGCCCGTGGCACTCGAGCTTACGCGCCGCGGCTATATCTACGACCTCATGGAGGCCGGCGCGATCGTGCGCACGGCATTCTGCGGCCCGTGCTTCGGCGCCGGCGATACGCCTGCCAACAACGGCCTTTCGATCCGCCACACTACGCGCAACTTCCCCAACCGCGAGGGTTCCAAGCCGGGTAATGGCCAGCTGAGTGCCGTGGCCCTGATGGACGCCCGCTCCATTGCGGCGACGGCTGCCAACGGCGGCGTCCTGACGCCGGCGACCGACCTGCCCGAGGAGACCTGGGATGAGGCCTGCGAGTACACCTTTGACGATGCGCCGTACAAAAAGCGCGTGTACTGGGGCTTTGGCAAGGCGGAGCCTGCCGACGAGCTGGTCGAAGGCCCCAACATCAAGCCGTGGCCCGCGATGGAGCCGCTCGGCGACGATATTCTGCTCAAGGTGTGCTCCAAGATCATGGACCCGGTCACCACGACCGACGAGCTCATTCCCTCGGGCGAGACGAGCTCCTTCCGCTCCAACCCGCTGGGCCTGGCCGAGTTTACGCTCAGCCGCCGCGATCCGTCCTACGTCGGTCGTTCCAAGGAGGTCGACGCCGTGGAGAAGCGCCGCGTGGCCGGCGAGGCCGCGGGCGACCTGGCGGCGCTCGATGCCGAACTTGCCGGCGTGTTTGAGGCACTGGCCGGCGCGGGCGTCGCGGCTGATGCCAAGGCGACCGAGTACGGCTCCATGCTCTATGCCAAGAAGCCCGGCGACGGTTCTGCCCGCGAGCAGGCCGCGAGCTGCCAGCGCGTAATTGGCGGCCTGGCCAACATCGTCCACGAGTACGCCACCAAGCGTTATCGCTCTAACGTGATGAACTGGGGCATGGTGCCCTTCCAGATGGAGGCGGAGCCCAACTTTGAGGTGGGCGACTACGTCTTTGTGCCGGGTATCCGTGCCGCGCTCGATGGCGATCTGAAGGACATCGCCGCCTACGTGGTGCGCGCCGACGGTGCGGTCGAGCAGATTGAGCTCTATATTGCCGATATGACGGCCGAAGAACGTGCCATCGTCAAGGCCGGCTGCCTGATCAACTACAACAAGTTCAAGGCCGCTGCCGAGTAGCGCACTTAATTGTCCGCCCGGGGCTTACCCTTTCCCGCTCGCTCACGCGCTTCGCGAGGGTCGCGTTCGGGAAAGGGTAAGCCCCGGGCTACATTTCCGCGTTCTCGTTGGGTCTTGAGGGGCGCTAATAAATAGACTTGCTTGATGCCGCCTCTGATATCGGGGCGGTTTCTTTTTTGGACCACCATAAAGGGGACAGACACCTTTGTGGTGGTGGGGACGAGCTCGATGTTGTTGTGATCGGTGAGCGGCATGTTAATGGGCGGCTCTACAGAATTTCATCCAGGCCGGGAGTCTTGGTTGTTTTGGGGATGCCGAGTTTGGATGACGCGAAATCGTCAACATTGTCCTTAATTCCGTCTTTGGTGTAGACAGTGACCATATAGGTGCTGTGTCCGAATTCGCCCTTGTCGCGTGTTGCCCAGGCATCCCAGTAGGCGGCCCCGTTTCGCCCTTTGATTTTTCCGACACGGCGGAGTTCTGTTCGCTTTAATTTCTGGTTGCTATAGATGGTTCGACCGGCCTCCTCGGTGAGCCCGCACTGTCCAAGCATCTTGTCGAGGACTTGGTTC